>DAIERC010000199.1 GCA_027347125.1 Ignavibacteriales bacterium | reverse complement strand
TTCGCTGGAAAGAAAAGAGTTAAACCATTCTTCAACAGATTCTTCAAACTGGGGAACCGCAAACCATAAAATAAGAACCACACCCGGTAAAATTAATTCGCTTTCAAAAAAAGATTATGATGTAAAATTATCCGCCGTTCATACACGTCCCGAAGAACCGGTTATCGGAGACGACATTTCATTTTTTATTAATGTTCAAAACACAGGAAAATTAAACGCGGATTTTTATCTAAATATATTCGAAGACACGGATCTGGATTCGTTGCCGGATAATTTATTATTAACGACAGAGAACATCCGGCTTTCGCAGGGTGATTCAATAAATTATCAAACCGGGTTTATTATAAAAAACCTGGCATCCAGAAAAATGTACTATGTAGAAGCCGTTTACCTGCCGGATCAGGATACACTTAATAATTCCGGTTCAATTGAAATAGAGCCGGGCTATTTGCCATCAACCATAATTATAAATGAAATTATGTACGCGCCTGGAAACGGCGGAACGGAATGGATTGAACTGCTAAATGCTTCACCCAAAGATTCCGTTAACATAAGGGATTGGTTCATATCGGATGTTTTGCCCGATACGGCAAAAAAAATTATAACCTTGACCGATGAATATATTTCCCCGGGAGGTTATCTGATAATAAGCAAAGATTCTTCATTCTATAATTTTTATCCGCAGTGTAATTCAAAGGTTAAAATTGTAAACTTCGGTTCGCTCGGAAACCAGGAAGACGGCATAGCGATTTATGATTTCCGCTGTGCGTGCATAGACAGCGTTTTTTATAGATCCACCTGGGGAGGAAATAACGGCAGATCGCTTGAAAGAATATCTTGTACCGTTGCGGCAAACGACAGCGGCAATTGGTCTTCGTCTTTATCTGAAAAAATGGGAACGCCGGGTGCTGCTAATTCTTCTGTTAATCTTCTTTCTTATCCCGAACATAGTGTTATAATAAATGAAATAATGTACGACCCGGCGTCTGATAACAGCGAATATGTTGAGCTGGTTAATATCAGCAGCGCGCCCATAAATATAGGCGGGTGGGCAATTGAAGACGCTAACGGAAATAAAATAAAAGTATCTGAAGTTAATTTTTCAATTGCTCCCCAAACTTTTTATGTGGTTGCCGACGATTCCCTAATGGTAAGCAAATACTCTTTGAATAATTCCCCTTATATAGAAATAATCGGAAACTCCGGGTTAGGTTTATCAAAAGACGGTGAACCGGTATTACTGAAAGACGCGAAGAATAATTTAATTGATTCGGTTTATTATTATCCCGCCTGGCAGAATAAAAATATTTTATCGTTAAAAAACATTTCGCTTGAAAAAATAAATCCATATTTAAACGGTAACCTTTCCGCCAACTGGAGCAGTTCGGTTAACGGTGCGGGCGGCACACCGGGTAAGCAGAATAGTATTTTCACAATAAATCAAAATACCAGTTCAAAAATATCTATTTCACCAAATCCGTTTTCACCGGATAACGACGGTTTTGAAGATTTTACATTAATAAATTATCAACTTACCAAAACCACTTCTCAAATAAGGATAAGAATATTCGACAGCCGGGGGTACCTTGTGCGTACGCTTACCGATAACCGGCCAAGCGGCGCAAACGGATCAATTGTTTTTAACGGACTGGATGGAAATAATAATCCGCTTAGAATGGGAATCTATATTGTGCTGCTCGAAGCTGTGAATGAAAATTCAGGTGTTTTGGAAACTTTAAAAACCGTGGCGGTAATTGCCCGAAAATTAAATTGACATAACATCTTTATCTTAAAATGTATTTTATCTCAATTCTAAAAAATTTTTGTGTTGAATTTGGAAAACAATAATTCTAAGTTCAATATAAATTCTTAAGTGCTATTAAAAAATATCCGGAGTTATAAATGTTAAAAAACGTTTTCGCTGAAATTTTTGAACGCGATCTTCACAAGTTAATAATCGAATTAAACTCGTATGAAAATGAAAATAATATATGGATTATTGAAGGTAATATAAAAAATTCAGCGGGCAATCTTTGCCTGCATCTTATAGGAAATTTGAAGCACTTTATCGGCGGAATTCTGGGCGGGTTTGAATATGTGAGAAACCGGGATGCCGAGTTCAGCAGCACGGGAATAAGCAGGAAAGATATTATAAAAAGTATCGAAGAAACTTCGGGCCTTGTTTTGGGAACGCTTGAAAATATGAAGGAAGAAGAATTCGCCGTAGAATACCCTTACGAAGTGTTTAA
Source organism: Ignavibacteriales bacterium (assembly GCA_027347125.1). GTDB lineage: Bacteria > Bacteroidota > Ignavibacteria > Ignavibacteriales > Ignavibacteriaceae > FEN-1297. The sequence continues at coordinate 6,313 of DAIERC010000199.1, read as the reverse complement.
CCGTAAAATGACTAATACTCATTTTTTAATTCATTTATCCACACATTTGAATTATCATCTTGGGCAAATTAATTATCACCGAAGATTAATAGCCAACTAAACGATTAGTAATTTTTTCCTCCCCCGGCATCTGACTGTAAATAAGTTAATGCTAGGTTCCGCAAAAATGTTTTTTAGATCACAATATATTTTTAAACTAAAAAGAAATGAAACCATTTCGATAATATGTGTGTCTAACCAAATGAATTAAAAAATAATTCGGGTTAAACCGGGTATAAATAAAACCTGATGAAATGATTCTGGAAAATATGTAAATGTGAAGAACGAGTGGCTGGAACTTGAAATCATATGAACTAGGTAGAATGCAGAATCATTTTGAAAGCCGTAAGATTTTCTTACGGCTTTTGCAGTTTAAATAAAAACAAAATAACGGAACATTTTACCGGTCGCGGTTCCTAAGGGTTGCGAACTTTACGGAATCGGTACTCCATGCAGGTGAATTTTTAATGGCGTCTATAACCTCCGAGGGGCTATCTACCACAGTCCACATTAACCGGTTTCGTTCATCCATAAACTTCTCTTCAATAGCTCTTTCAAGCATTTCGAGACAAGGATCGAAGAAGCCATTAATATTTACAAAAACAATCGGGCCTAAATATTGGCCTAATCTTTTCATAGTAATCGTATCGAATAATTCTTCCAGCGTGCCGGAACCACCGGGTAGAACAATTGCCGCATCAGTATCTTTTACCATTTGTTCTTTACGTTCATTCATCGTTTCAACAATTATCAACTTCGAAAGACCGTTATGGCCCCATTCAAGATCGTACATAAATTGTGGAATTATCCCTATAACTTTGCCGCCTTTAGATAAGGCGCCGTCGGCAATCATGCCCATAGAACCGGCAGAACCGCCGCCATAAACAAGACTTATTGACTCGCTGGCTAAAATTTCTCCAAGTTCCTTCGCGGCGTTAAGGTAGCTCTGATCCGAAAGATCGCTTGAAGCACAATAAACGCAAACTTTTTCAATTTTCATGATGAGCCTTATAATAAAGTTCCGAAATATAATCTATTCGTGATATTTTTGGCAATCAATTTTATAATTCTTGAAAATGTTGATTAAAATTTTGTATTTTGACGCCGAAATTATAAATTATTTAACTATTGCAAACTATTTGCGATAATAAGCATTGAAGTGGATAATTTTTCTATTAATTTAAAAACACGTACGCTCCTTACGGAATAGTAATTCTTTACGGTTCGTATGCCAATAATTTAACTGTAAGTATTTTGGGGAAAATATGAAGAGAAGATTGTTAACTCATGGATCAGGATACAAAGCATAGCGTTCAAAAAAAAGTAGTCTTAAAAATTAATTTTGATGATATTTCGGCTATAAAGCTGCAACTCAAACGCCTTCAAGAAAGAAACCCCAGGCTCCAATACGGTCCCATTAAAATAGGTCATCTGGGCGATGATGTTATTTTAAGCTTTGATGTGGAGGAGGAATTTTACGGCTCTATCCTGGAAAAGCTCGAATTTACAGGCGCCAAGTCTGTTATAAAAACCGAAAACACAGGGAGTGTTGCAAAAAACGATCAGCCCGGTATTCCCCTACAAGTTGATTCGAAAGATGCGCCTTCCCAGTTTAAAACCTCTTCAAACCAAAACAAAAATACCCTTGAAAATTTTATTGCCGAAGGTGATTATGAGAAAGTTATTGAGCTTTCGAAAAATGTAAAAAGCGGTTACGAGATGATGAAAAAAGCGAAAGAAAAAATTGATGAGGCGGTTACAAACGCTATTAAAATAACTTATAACAGAGCCGTTCAAAATAAAGTTTATCTTGAAGAAAGCATTACTAAGTTAACCAGGATAAGTTCGGATAAAAGGTTAAAACTGCTTAATAAAGTTGACTTGATGACAGCCGCGGGATTAAGAGCGGTTAAACTTTGTGAAAATTCTTTTGAGAATGTTAGCGACTTAATATTAATTGCAAATAATAATTTGCTTCCGAACATTGTGGTAATAAAAGCCGCCGTAAAATTTTCCGAAATTATTTTCAGCGAGCCTGAAAAATACGCTGAAGATTATAAATACGCCGTTAAGTATTTAAATACAAGATGGCTTTTAATTGCCAAGGATGTGGTGATTAGTAAAATTACGTTAAATGAAAAACTTCATTTGAAAAATCTAATAGACTATATAGATTCCGCCAGGTAACTTCAATATAAAACCGGTAATAAATAACGCCCCATAAAATAAGCTTCTAGCTGCTAATAAACTTCAGTTCCCCGATAGTTTACCATACAAACCAATGATTATGAAACTTTGAGAAATGGAGTTTTGGAATAATGTAGGACAAATAACGCTCCGTTCCATAATGCTTCTATAACCGCTATATATTTTTTATGCTAAGTTGTTTTCTCTACCCCTTTCCGTTTAATTAAAGCTTATAATTAAAAACCGCGGCTTGCCGCACAAAAAGAAGCCGCTTTCATAATTATGAAAGCGGCTTCTTGTATTAGTACTGCGAGCCTTTTATTGAATTGTAATAAATCTTTCTCTCGGCGTCATAGAAATTCCGCATCTTGCGGGCGCTTCGCCGTCGTAAGTATTGCCGCATGTAGTGCAAACCATATACTTGCTTGCCAATGTATTTTCTTTGCCGTCCAATAATTGTTTAAGGGCGTTTTCATAAAGAGCTTTGTGTTTCTTTTCAACCTGGTAGGCGTAATTGAAGGAAATCAAAGCGATATTTATTTTAGCTTTGTTTGCGGTTTTTATAAAACCGGGATACATGGTAGCTACTTCATACGATTCGCCTTTAATAGCATCTTGCAAATTTTCTTTTGTTGATTTAACCTCAAACTTGGGATCAACTTTATCCATCGATTCGCCTAATTGCTCAAGTGCCGCCCTATGGTTCCCGGCATGAATATTTTCGGCTTTAGAGGCTGCTTCAAATAATAATGCAATTTGGCTGTGCCCTTCTTCTTTGGCTTTTTTTGCGTAAGCTGCGTATTTTGCGCTTGCTGTTGTTTCGCCAGTTATGGCTGCTTTAAGATCGCTTACAGTTGCAGATTTTGCGGGCGGATTGGCCGCAAAGCCTAACGTTGAAAACATAAATACCGTTAATACTGCTACTACTAATTTTATCTTCATCATTGTTCTCCTTTTTATTTTTTAGATTTATTTTTTTGTTGATCAAAATTAAGGCGTAAATCCTAAAACCTTCTTTAAAGAATTCTTAAAATCCGCTTAAATTTTTTGTGCCTCGCTTTAAGTTGAAAAAAAGCATAACGGCCGGTTTAGTGAAATTACTATGGGATACTTTATGAATGAGGAAAAATAACCGACACGGTAGTGCCTTCGGAAAGCTTGCTGCTCACTTCCAGAGAAATATCCTGCAGTCCCGCCAGCTTACTTACAATAGCCAACCCCAGGCCGTTGCCGCCAATCTGCGAGTTGCGCGATTCATCGACGCGGTAAAAACGATCGAATATCTTTGTTGATTGCTCCCCAGTCATCCCGAGGCCTTCATCTTTAATAACGCAAAATGTGCTTCCGTTTTTCTGATAAGCTTCAACACTTATCTCTTTTCCGGCGGGCGTATACTTAATCGCGTTTGAAATTATATTCTCAAAAATTATTTCCAGCATAGATACATCGGCGTTTACAAAATGCTCGTCATTCAAATTGTATTTCAAAGCGATATTTTTTTCTTCAAAGAAATTATTCATTCTGGCAACCACCGTTTGCAAAACACCGTTAAGTTTTACCTTACCAATACGCGCATTATTTTTTCCGTTTTCATACCTGGCAAGGAGTAAAAGCTGTTCAATAAGATTAGACATTCTGTCAACCTCACCGACACAATATTTAATTTTATTTTCGTAATGCTCAACATCCCGCGGTTTGCGTATTAACACTTCCAGCGTTCCTTTTATAACGGATAACGGCGTACGAAGCTCGTGCGAGGCATCGGCTGTAAATTGTTTTTCACGGAGCACCGCGTCTTCAAGCCTGTTTAGAAGTTCGTTTATTGTTGAAGTAAGGAGAAAAATTTCATCTTTATGAGGGGGCAGTTCAATTCGTTCATCAAGATTTTCTTTTGTAATCTTGGCGGCTGTCTTTATTACTTTGTCTATTGGCGATATGCTGCTTCCGGCAATTAAGCGCGAGCTGAAGAAAAGCGCTATGAGTACAATTGGATAAGCAATCATTAAAACATAACTTAAATTTGCCAGCACCAGCGCCGACTCTTCCAGCGGCATAGCGATGATTACATAACCAAGAATTCTTCCAACGGGATTTTTAATCGGCAACTGCAATTGGCGGGTTGGAGAGCCGCTAAGGTAAGTATTAAAATAATAATTTGAAGGCTTGGCTTCTACAAACTTAAGTTTATCATTTAACAGATTGCCGGTTTTTTTAATTATCTTGCCGGTGGAGTCGGCAATTTGAATAAACACCGGGTTAACTTCAATCTGGCCGTGTTCTTTTTCATCCCACTCGTAGGGGTTGGCAAAAACAAATTCATTATTTAACACCACCACTCCCTTCATCACTTCGCTTGCTTCCGCATCAAGATCGCCATTTAAATGATTAAAGGCGGTTTCCGAAACAACTCCGTAAATGGTTAAGAATATTAACCCGGTAAGAATTCCGGTTACAACTATGTAAAAAAAAGCTATCCTATTTCTTAAACTTAAATTCATCAGTCCTCACGCATAATATAACCAACGCCTCTAATAGTGTGTATGTAATCGTTTCCCATGTCGAGTTTTTTTCTCAGGAACTTTATATAAACATCGATTACTGATGTATCGGCATCGAAGTGAATATCCCAAACGTGTTCTATTATTCTGGTCCGGGTGCAAACTTTGCCTTTATTCCTGATAAGATATTCCAGCAGCGAAAATTCTTTTTGCGTTAATACAATTTCTTTCGAGTTATTAAAAACCTGGTGAGTTTCAAGATTCATCTCAATATTGCCCACATTTAGGATAGCATGTTCGCCTTCCCTTGTTCTTAATTGAACACGTATTCTTGCAAGAAGCTCTTCAAACTGAAGCGGTTTTTTTATATAATCGTTAGCTCCGGCTTCAAGGCCAAAGACAATATCGTTTACGGTATCTTTGGCTGTAAGAAAAATTATCGGCACGACGGCATTTTCCTTTCTAATTTGCCTGCACACCTCAATACCGCTAATGCCGGGAACCATCCAATCTAGAAGTATAATATCATACTCGTTTAATTGAGCCATCTCCAGACCTTTGTTACCGGTGCCGGCAACATCAACTGCAAAGGCTTCCTCTTCCAAACCGTCCCTTAAAAAATTAGCGATGCCGGGTTCGTCTTCAACTATTAAAATACGCATCAAAAGCCCCTTTATATATTTTGCTATTTAGATTCCGAGCCGGAAGCATCCTTCAATATGTCCGAATCGATACCGGCGCCTATATTAAATTGCACGCCCGCAGCATGTTTAAATACAAGCTCGCCGCCGTAAAAACCTGTTCTGGCGATTGATAAAACGCCGATAAAGAAAAGTATAATTGCAACCCATCGCAAAGCGCCGGCATATTGTTTAGTAAGCGTTAACGCTATTCTTATTACGGCAACTCCAACCATGAGCCATAAACTTAATAACGCCGCACTTTCGTGAGTTTCGAGCGCCTGCTTTAATGGCCCGGCTTCCGTAATACCATCACCGGCAAGATTACCGGAAATGTAGGCGGCAACAACTCCAAGCGTGCCCAAAATTAATAAATAAAAACCGGCCTTGCCAAAGAATTCTTTTTTCCAGATTGCTCCAATCAGTTCAGCTAAAAAACCAATAATAATTAATGCTATGGGAAAGTGAACAATCATAGGATGAATATGTGTTGTATCAAACATAAGTTACTCCTTTTTTTGAACCAAACTTATTCATCTACCCTTAAAGTTTTCTAAGTTAATTCTTAAAATTACCTTAAAAAATTTTTAACACAGAACACAATACGCAATAGCATAAATCAATAATATTGTAATAGAATAATTCATCGGTTATCTAATTCGTAAAAATATTATAAGCAGATGGAATTTTTATAATGTATTCTTTGAAGAAATTTATTACACCGTTTTTGTTAATAACTGGTTTTATTATTATATCGTTTTTTGCCGGTTGCGGCGGTAAAAAAATGCCCGAAGATAGAAGCATCGGAAACAACTCTTACTCGCTTGTTAACCAGGACAGCAGTAAGGTAGTTTTTCCTAATGACTTTAAAGGGAAAATTGTTGTGATGAGTTTTATTTATACAAACTG
>DAIERC010000196.1 GCA_027347125.1 Ignavibacteriales bacterium | reverse complement strand
TGATTGTTTACGGCGAACCGGGAAATAACGTACTTATAAAATCTGTTTCAGGTAAAAAACTAGATGATGCCCGGTTCGGTGAAAATAATGAAAAGATAAAATTTAACGAAGGCAAGCCTCTGGTAAACAACGGTAAAGAGTTCAAATCGCAAACTTCGGTTGATTTACCTGGATATTATAAGAATACGAAATTTGCCTTCCTGCTGGAATCAAACAAAAAACTTCAGGATAAATTAAAACCGGATTTTGAAATAAAAGTTAACGGGATAAATACAAAGGTTAACATTGAAGAAGAACACGGTAAGTGGTTCTGGGTTACGGCAGATTTATCATCAGGACATAATTCGATAGACTATTCAATTCTATTTAAAGATAATGAAGTAGGTAAGATCAGTTCATGGATTATATCCGATGAAGATCTGAACTCTCATATTATTAATGGTATATCCGCAAAGGAAGGTGAATTATTGCCTGCCAAACCTTATGCGGCCGGTATACAAAAAGAAATTATTCCCATTAGAAATTTTAACATTCAATAACGGAGGACGAATGTATTTTGATTGGAGAACCTGGGGGATTTGGTTAATAGGATTTACGATCCTTGTTGTGTGGATATATGTTCCCATTAAGGAGTTTAAAAAGCTTCTTAAAAAAAGAAAAGACGATCTCAATAAATAGTTAATAATATAAACAACGGAGAAAAAATTGAATTCTCTTGACTACTTAATAGTATTGGCCTTTTTAGGCATGATTTTTTTCGTCGGTTCCATATTTTATAAATGGATAGGCAATTCGGATGATTTTTATTTAGCCGGTAGAAATCTTACGCCATTCATCCTTGCCGCCGTATTGGCCGCTACCAACATAAACCTTTATAGTTTTATCGGACAATCCGGAATCGCATACAAATACGGGATACCTATAATTTGGCAGACATGGACGGGTAACATGGCGATGGTTTTTTCCGGGCTGTTTGTTATACCAATATTCAGAAGGCTTAGGATAAGAACAATACCCGAGTTTTTAGAAATGCGGTACAGCAAAGGTGTTAGAACTCTTGTAGCAGTAATCTGGGTTTTTAGGCTGGCGTTTTGGCTCGGCGTAATTTTATACACTGCTGTAACAGCGGCGCAAATAATAACCGGTGTACATTCGTTCACGGCGTTGGTGTTAATACTATCTGTAGTTGTAATTATTTATACGATGTTAGGGGGTATGTGGTCTGTTGCATTAACAGACGTAATACAATTTATATTAATGCTTAGCGGTGCTTTAATCCTATTACCCATTGCTATGAGTTATGTAGGCTGGTGGCCGGGTTTGGTAGCTAAGTTACCTAAAGACTCATTACTTTTAGTTCAGCAAACAGGCAAGTATAGCTGGAAGTTTGTGCTGGCAATATTCTTGTTAGGAATAGAATGGGCCTGCGTAGATCAAGGGTTATTACAAAGAGCATTCGGCGCAGAAAACATTCGCACCGTTGCAAAAGGTTTAGTCTTAGCCGCTATTATTACTACCCCTTTCGCATTATTATGGAATTTGCCGGGCTTAGCGGCAAGAATAATTTTTCCTCACTTAGCTAATGCCGATACCGCAGTTCCGTTATTGCTGGCTCATTTTATTCCTAATATAGTTTTAGGAATTATTGTTGTAGGATTATTTTCCTCGCAATTATCCGCAACCTCCGGAAACCTAAACGGCATTGCAACAGTATTTGCAAGCGATATATATGAAAATGTTCTTAACCGCAAAGCTACCGACAAAGACGTTATACTGGTTGCAAGAATAATTACAATTTTAGCAGGCATCGCAATGATTATCTTTGCTTACGCAGTACCGGTTTTAGGGGGTGCCGTTAATGCTTACCTCACCGTTATTGCAATTATGGATATGCCGCTTTTTATAATAGCGGTGGTATACGGGCTTTTATGGAAGAGAGCTAATTGGCAGGGAGCCATTGGCGGATATTTTAGCGGAGCCATTGCAGGAATAATTGGCCAGTACTTCTTTAAATTTGATTTCAACTTAACCACTTTTATTTCAGCAGGGGCTGCATTGTTAATTACCCCGATTATAAGTCTTGCTACAAAAAACTCTCCTTCGGATAAAATAGAGCATATATGGAAAGCGAAAAAAATAAGCGAGGAAGAATCAAAAAATAACAATGTATATAATATCATACCTAAAACCTTATACGGAAAATTAAGCCTCGGAATATTTTTCTTAGGACTCCTAATTTTTCTAACGGGAATAATAATGGGAAGTCAAGGAATGGAACTAGCATCGGTAATCAGCGTTACCGGCATGGTCATTTATTTTGCCGGCGGACTTTTAAAAACATATACTAATTAAATTCTGGGAGAAGAATAAAAATGGAAAATTACGAGATTCGGGTATCTACTCCCGGTAGAGTCTGTTTGTTTGGAGAACATCAGGACTATCTCAACTTACCGATTATTGCCTGTGCAATATCTCTAAGGATAAATATACAGGGTAGTAAAAGAAGTGATAACATTCTAAATATAAATTTGCCGGATATTAACGATACGGAAGTTTTTAATTTTGAAGAATCAGCTAATTATTTAAAAGAGCGCGATTATTTTAAGAGCTCGATTAATGTATTGAAGAGACACGGCTTTACTTTTTCCAACGGAATAGACTGTACGGTAAAAGGAAAAATTCCAATCAATGCAGGTACTTCAAGCTCTTCGGCTTTAATTGTAACCTGGATAAACTTCCTTGCGAAAATGAGCGATCAAAACAAAGCACTTGCGCCGGAACAGATTGCGGAATACGCGTATGAAGCGGAAGTGCTGGAATTTGCGGAACCGGGCGGTATGATGGACCAATATTCAACTGCGGTTGGCGGAATAATTTTTTTGGATTCGTACCCGGAAATTGATGTACAACGAATGAATGCAAAATTAGGAACATTTGTACTAGGCGATTCCGGCGAACCGAAAGACACCAAATACATTTTGTCCAGGGTTAAACAGCAAATTCAAAAAGTTGTTGCGGAACTGCAAAAAAAATATTCAGACTTCTCGCTGCAAACCGTAAATAAAAACGATATTGCCAGGTACACAAAAGATTTGACTGAAGAGCAAATAGAATTATTAAACGGTACGGTGCGAAACAGGGAGATAACTAAAAAAGCAAAACAAATTTTATTAGACAACCCGGTTGATCACCAGGCCATAGGTAAGCTTTTAACCCAGCATCACGCGGTGTTAAGAGACATCTTAAAAATATCCACGCCCAAAATAGATAGAATGATAGAAGCCTCGTTAAAAGCAGGGGCATACGGCGCAAAAATTAATGGATCCGGCGGCGGCGGCTGCATGTTTGCTTATGCGCCTGTTAATCCCGAAAAAGTTAAGGAGGCGATAGAAAACGAGGGAGGAAATGCTTATATCATCCATGCAGATAACGGAACACTTACCAGCATACCCGAGGTTACAAAATGAGCGAAGGTAAATTAGTGATACTGGCAGGCGGTATTTCATCCAGGATGAAGAAGCCTGCGGCATCTGAAGAAAAAATAGATAATCAATTAATAAATGATGCGGACAACAAAGCAAAATCTATGATTGGGGTAGGCGATAATTACCGCCCGTTTTTAGATTATCTACTTTACAATGCAAGAGAAGCCGGTTATAAAGATATCTTAATAGTTATAGGCGAAAAAGATAACAGCATAAAAGAATATTACGGCACAAAAGAGGAAGGGAATGAATTTTTCGGACTTTCTATTTCTTACGGAGTTCAAAAAATTCCTCCCGGAAAGATAAAGCCGATAGGTACGGCCGACGCATTATACCAAGGATTATTATATAAGAAAGATTGGAGTGGAAAAAGATTTACAGTTTGCAACAGCGATAACCTGTACTCTATAAAATCGTTGAAGCTCATGTTAAGCGAAGAGTACCCGAATTCAATGGTTGATTATAACCGTGATGCGCTGGAATTCGAGCTAAGCAGGATTGAGAAATTTGCAGTTACAAAAAAAGATGAAAAAAATTTTCTTGTGGATATAATCGAAAAACCTACTGCTGATGAAATAGAATCAGTAAAGGCGAAGGATGGTTCAGTTGGCGTAAGCATGAATATTTTCAGTTTGAATTACGATTTAATTTTACCATTTTTAAAAAACGTTCCTTTCCATCCTGTAAGGCAAGAGAAGAAACTGCCCGAAGCAGTAAAAATGATGACTATGGGATATCATGGAGCTGTTTATGCCTATCCGGTATCGGAACACCTACCAGACTTAACAAATAAGAACGATATAATTCCCGTAAAA
>DAIERC010000370.1 GCA_027347125.1 Ignavibacteriales bacterium | reverse complement strand
GAGTACAGAAGCATGCTGCACCGAATTGCGGCCGTAGTTATGATTATAACCAGCTTGTACCATATATATTATCTTTCGTTTACGGAAAGAGGACGGCAATTAATCAAAGATCTTTTACCTAGACGGCAAGACTTATTGGATGCTATTGGCGTTGCCAAATTTAATTTGGGTCTTTCAAAAGTAAAACCCAAATTAGATCGTTTTAGTTATGTGGAAAAAGCCGAGTACTGGGCTTTAATCTGGGGAACAATTGTAATGTCGGCTACGGGTATAATAATGTGGTTCAATAATTATTTTATTGATCACTTAACTTTGCTTGGCTGGGAAGTTGCGAGGACGGTTCATTATTATGAGGCATGGCTGGCCACGTTAGCTATAATAGTATGGCATTTTTACTTTGTAATTTTTAATCCCGAAATATACCCGATGAATATGTCGTGGATTACCGGCAAATTAACGGAAGAGGAGATGCAGGAAGAACATCCTCTTGAACTTGATAAACTCAAGGAAAAAGAATTTGAGAAGCAACAAGACGAGAACGAAAATAAAAAATAGTCAGAAATAAATAAGAAACAAAGAGCTGTTTTTATGAAAAAGAAATTACCCCCGTCGTTCTATAACCCGGTAACGTTTGCCGGGGCTGTTATTGCGGGCATCAGCTTCGGATTAATTCTTTTCTTGATGTTGCTAGATTTTTTTGCCACCGAACATAAACCGTATTTGGGAATAATTACTTTTGTCATTCTTCCTTCGTTTTTGATCTTGGGTTTAATTGTTGTGGCTTTGGGAATAATTAGAGAGCATAGAAGGGAAGCGCAAGGTAAACACAGAGATCACGCTCTTCCTATTGTTGATCTAAACGATTCTAGACACAGAAGAGCCGTTTTGATCTTTTCCGTAGGCACTATTCTTCTTTTGCTTTTCAGCGCCTTTGGAAGTTACAAAGCTTATGAATATACCGACTCAGTTCAGTTTTGCGGAACAATTTGCCATAGTGTAATGAACCCGGAATACACTGCATACCAGCATTCACCGCATGCCCATGTTGATTGCGTTAAGTGCCACATTGGCCCAGGCGCTGATTGGTATGTGAGATCTAAAATAACCGGAGCATATCAAATTTATTCGGTTTTATTTCATAAATATTCTCGCCCCATTGCTACTCCAATTAAAAACTTACGCCCGGCAACCGAAACATGCGAACAGTGCCATTGGCCGAAAGCATTTTACGACAAGCTGGAAAAAACAAAGAACTATTTTTTGTCTGATGAAAAAAATACCAGCATGAATCTTACGTTGTCTATAAATATTGGCGGTGGAAATGAAGAAGTTGGCGTTAAATCCGGCATCCATTGGCACATGAATATTTCGAACAAAATTACTTATATAGCAGCAGACAGAGAACGGCAGGTAATTCCGTGGGTAAAAGTAAAATCACTTATAACCGGTAAGGAAACAGTTTACAAGAGTACTGATGAAAAGCTGCCTCCAAGTATGATTACCGAAGATAATATGAGAACAATGGATTGCATTGATTGCCACAATAGGCCATCCCATGTTTATCATCCACCGGCTACTTCGGTAAATGAAGCAATGGCAACCGGATTAATTGATTCGCAGTTGCCTTATATAAAGAGTGTTTCCGTTCAAGCTTTGGATGCAGGGTACACTAAGAAGGATATTGCCCTCGATAGCATTAAGACATCGATGGAAGAATTTTATGATGCTAACTACCACGAAATATTTGTCAATAAAAAAGCGCAAATAGAAAGTGCAATTCAAGAAGTGCAAAAAATTTATTCTTTAAATTATTTTCCAGAGATGAATGTAAGCTGGCGTAAATTTCCCAATAATATCGGGCACCTATATTCACCCGGTTGTTTTAGATGCCACGACGGTAAACATGTCAGCGAAGACGGAAAAGTAATTTCTAAGGATTGCACAGTTTGCCATACTATTTTATCTGAGCAAATCGGTAATCAGAAACCTGAGGTTTCTCTTAGCGGCGTACCTTATGTGCATCCGGTAGATATAGGCGACACTTGGAAAACAACACAGTGCAGCAATTGCCACTCGAAACATTAGTTAAAGAAATATTTTGAATTTTAGTTATCGCTCTCTAATTAAAATTCAAAATACAAGCCGACAAGGGTTTTGGGTAGTTTATTAAAACTGAAACGAGAAACTAATACCTAGCGGATAGCTTGGCGCAAACAAAATATTATCCGGTGGGTTTGTCCCTTTATTATTGCGAGTCGTAATTAATCTTCTATAATACGTTCCTACGGTGGACCCTACGGCATAAGCCATGAACGAGGCTGCTACGGCATCTGAGAACCAGTGCATTCCTCCTCTGTTAACAGAGGAAACTCCAAATATTGTGTAAGCTACAAGGCTGTATCCGGCTACTTTTAGCCAGGCGTTATTCGGATAATAATTTGTTAACGCTGAAACAACAGCCATTGTTGAAGATGTATGGCCGGAAGGCCAACCCCAAAAAATTCCTCCGCGTAAAAATCCAAAACGAAAAGTTTTGCTTAACGCTTTCATGTCGGTGTTGCGCCGCCAATCAGGTCCTGGTCTTCCTGTAATGGCTTTTAAAGTTGAGTTATATAAAAACTCAATTAAACTTGCCTGCAAAACTGCAAATGATGCGCCCATAACTTCATCGTCGTTTTTGAGTTTTGAATAGGCGTAAAGAGAGCCCCCTAGAACAAACGGTAAAAGCGCTCCGCTAATAACCACGGGTCGTGCCCAGTTGCCGTATTCTTCATGTTGATTGAAAAAATGTTCAACTTTATAATCAACATTTGGGGAAACAAGAAAATATGTAGAAGCAATTCCGGCAAGGTGTAAATAAAGGTTATTGCCTTTAAAGCTGTCCAATATATTTTGTCCGAAGTTACTGAAAAGGGTTAGCGACGGTTGAGTAGCCGGAGTTGAATTAAGTGCTAATATTTCATTGTTCGTTGCGGGGTTAAATAAATTTAAAATATCCGTCTTCTTATATGATGTAGATGAGAGACCGGTGTTAAATTCTATTTCTGATTTCAATAAACCGATATTTTGAGGTTGCGCTTTTATATTAGTAGAGGTTGCCGTTAATAATATCAGCAGAAACGAAAAGATAAACCTAAGTTCAATATTATTATCCATTATGTAATCGGTTAATTTTATTTTATGATTTTAAATTTAAACCTAAACTTAAAAAAGACTGTAAGGTATTTTAAAATGTAAAAAAAACTATGGTTAATTTTCAGTTTGCACAAGATAATTTTTATCGTTTGCTATACAAATATTATTACCTGTGTTGTTTTATGCAAATACTGCGTATGCTGAATTAAATTTTTATGAACAGCTATTAAATCATTTTACGTCTGTTGGTACTGGAAATTACTGTTCCTGTCAGTTATTGACTTCCAGGTAAATAATTGTTAATAACAAATCGATTCTCAATAAAGATTTAGGAAGAAATTTAACAATAATAATTATTGTTACGATAATAAATTGTCAGCATACAGTATTGTGCTGACAAATTACTAACTAATTATCTTTTAAAAAATTTATTAAATGGGGTGATAAAATGGCTGATTGTGTTTGTCTTCCATCTTGTATTTTCTTTAATGATAAAATGGAAAATATGCCTGCTATGGCCCAAATGTACAAAACAAAATATTGCTTGGAAGATAGTTCCAGGTGTGCTAGGCATATGGTATTTGATAAAAAAGGAAAAGACTTTGTTCCAAAAGATCTTTTTCCGAATCAAATTGAAAGAGCAAAAGAAATCATGAAATAATGCCGAAAAATTTTCCCCAATTGATTTTCTAATCTTATTATTAAAGATGCTGATATCTCCCGGAATGTAGTTTAATTCCGGGAGATATAGGTCTAATGGATTTGAATGCTAGTAAAAACACTTCTTTTTTACGCTATTCATAGAAATTGTTTCTTTTTGAAAGGACCTGAATTATTTCTTGAAAATCTTTCCAAAGTGGCGGCGAAAGCTTTTTAAAAGAGGAACAAGTATGCAAAAGACAA
>DAIERC010000191.1 GCA_027347125.1 Ignavibacteriales bacterium | reverse complement strand
TTTCGGCAGGTACTTTAACGCTTCGGAAGTAGCCCAAACAACCCACCCGTTTGCCCTGCCCCAAAATACGTTCGATTTTTTATTCGTCGTGCTAAACCAGCCATGCTTATATAATTTTTTGGTTTTGTCATAAAGGTATTTATTAAAGTTGATGAGTTGCTTTGAGGCCTCATTAAAATATTTTTCTTCGTTATGTAACGTACCAAGTCTTACCAGCAAAGGAACGGACATGAATAAATCATCGGCCCAAACAGTCCATTCTACCGGTTCAGGCCTGCACAATGTTCCGTCCGGTAGTTTCGCTTGCCCGTTAACTATATAATCTGCCATCTCGTTTATTAAATCATCGTACTCATTACCGTGTTCCTCCAGCTCAACTTCAGCAAAAGGTAATGTTGGTGAACCGGCATCGTCAAGCATACTTTTTCTGAATACCCGGTAAAAGCTCCCTCGCAAGTCGTGATCTTCAAAATATTGCTTTTTAAACCGGGGTAAATTTTCTTTGATGAAATTGCAGTATTTTTTTACAAACTCACCGTAAGTCTTATCTCCCGATGCGCTCGAAAGTTCCGCCATTGTCATCATCAATATGCCGTTAGGGTAATTCCAATCTGCAAATGAATCTTTCTTAAACGTATTTTGGGAATTTATAAATAACTTTTTAATTATAGCCGGCTTAAGAACCGTACATGAATATTTATCACTTGTTATTTTGTCGAACAAACTATCCGCTGATAATTTTTCTCCGTTAACATTCCCTGTAACATAAAAGCACCACGGCCACGTAAAATTTTTAATCAGAGAATCCGCAGGTAAGAATTTTGAAAGAGGTCTTTCATCGGCGCCGGTTATTTCACGCAGATAGACAACCGGTTCTTTGCCGCCCGGCGATTCAATTACAATCTTATTTAATCCTTTATTAAGATTGACACGGAATGTATCTTGAAAAGTGAAAACCGCATATGCGATCTCTTTAAAATAAAATTGAGGTTGTTCTTTACCGGTGAAAATTAATCTGTCATTTACCAGCACTTTTAAGGGCGAAGAATAGCTGATACCGAATTGCAGGATTTTATTCTCATGTGCTAATATATTTGCAAAAGCATAAGCGTAAGCCCCGTTAATTTTATTAAACGCTCTTTTAAAATCTATAACTTGAAGGTCAACTGCCGGTTTTTGTTCCGCCTCTGTAAATGTGAATGACGTTTCAGTGATAATCTTATCGGCAATTCTTCTTGCCGGGGTAAGAGGGTCCGGGCTTTGAGCGAATAAATTTGCAGCAAGAAAGAATATGCCGATAAGAAAACTTTTCATAAAATTAATCCTAATTATCAATAATTTTATAACGGTTTTTCCTGCTTCTTACTTCGCAATCAGGCAATCTAAAAGTAAAATTCCATTCGAAACCTGTCCGGGAAAGCTTCAGCATCAAATTGTTTGTGCCCTTATGTAAAGGCAGTAAAAATGAGTATTCGTCTGGGGAAAAATTACCAGATGCTTCTTTATAAAATGTTTTGTTCCCGTTAATAAAAATTTCGATACCGTCATTAAATCCCAGCAGAGCTTTAACCGCGGTGTCTTTGCCGGATTCAATGCTTGCGAACGCATATGTTACATGGCTTTGTTTGTCTTCCGGGAAAATTTCATTCAGGTTCAGCACGTCTTCATATTTGCTTGCGACTCTTGACCAGCGGTATTTTACGGAATCGTAATAGAACTCCTGTGTTACTTTCGGAACCGCGCCGGCTTCACCGCCAATCGCCGACAGATAATCTATATGAGAAATTTTTTGTTTTTCTTTCTTCGGTAAGGGATTAACCATCAGCCATTCCCTGAAGTATTTACCGGGTAATTCAGACACAGCGAGACCGGTTTCTTCTTTGGATAATAAGGGCTGCCCGCTGTCAAATCTTTTTAGCGATTCGATTACTTTATCTTTAACAATGTTAAAACCGTCGATCTTTTTTTTATAATTACCCGTAACCTTGTCCAAAGCATAGGTATGGTTTTCTTTTAACCATAGTTTTTCATATGTGGAATTCAACACATATTCTTTCTCAGTTATTCGGTTGAGGAGGCAGACCGATTCAACAAGTGCTTTCCTTGCTCCGGAGGGTTTACGGGTAATTAAAGAATCCGTTTTTGCATAACAGCCGGCGGCTTTTGTAAGATCAAATCTTTCCTGTGCGAGTGAATGATACAGTTCGCAAATAAACATTAGATATTCTTTGTCGCTAACATAATTGTTTAGTTTAGTTTTTTTTAGAAGAGCTTCAGCCTCTTCCGTAATATTCAAAACTTTTCGCCAGTCAATTGTAGAAATCCGTATTTGCTTACCTGAATCAGGAAGCAGTTTTTCAAACAGTACTTTATCATTCATTCCGTCGGTCGGCTCAAGCCCGGCGAGTTCAATTAATTTCCATAAAGCCAGGGTAAAAGAATTATTCTTAGCACCGTAAATACCGGCGTTAAAGCGGTAGTCGAAATTTGCGGAATCTTGAGATTGCGGGTTCCAGCTTTTATCTGCGGCATAAGAAACACCGTACCAATCGTTGGCAAACAAAGCTGTGCCCCCGTCATCCCAAACGGTATTTATCATTCCCAGTGCACCAGATTTTTCTGCAGCGGCTGCAAAACCTTTTATGTTTCCGACAGCCTGTTTATAATTTGGAAATATTTTACCTGAGTTTAATACACCGGATGCTGCAAAAAACTTAAAGCCGGCATCTTTAACCGGGTCGATAAATTTCGAATAGGAATCGAGATTATCGTAAGTCCACGTTGCAATAATTATATCCTTGGGAAGCTTTCTCAACAATTCAGGATATTCCAGCAAAATATCGCCCCACATCATAACCTTGGTGTTTAATTTTTTAAGAATATCATGAAGCTTCAGAATGTGCTGATAATAAACACCGGCGTATCCGATGCTGTCGACAAGTTTCTTCGAAGCACCTTTGCCGAGATCAAAGGTTTCATCACAATTTATGTTAAAGAACGGAGCCTTAAACGCCGGAACCATTTCCGAATAAATGTCATTTAAAAACTTATAGCTTTCAGGATTTACCGGTGAGATTAACGTTCCGCTTTCTCCAAGATGTGAATATTTCGGTGTGCTTAAAATATTATTGAAATGACCGAACGATTGAAATCCGCCCGCCAATGTTATGTTATACTTTGCTGCGTACTCCGATAGCTCTTTCCACTCATCGATTGTAATAGAACCGTCGACCGGCGCAAACTCAGGATGGCTTTTAGTTTTTACAACGTGTTCCACGTAATGCATGAAGATATTTATCTTCATTTCGGCAAGCCGCCTGATTTGATATTTAATAAAGTTTATTGTGGGAACAGGGCCGCGCGAAATATCATCCATTACTCCGCGGTAT
>DAIERC010000185.1 GCA_027347125.1 Ignavibacteriales bacterium | reverse complement strand
AATGGAAATGTTCTCATTTCTCCAAAAATTTTCTGGCGGCGTAACGACGATAATTATCTACTGGATTACGTACGTCCGTCGTTTTACCATAACATTCATCAAACGAACATTTACGGCACTCAACTTCAAGCCTCGGTTAATTCCGGCGCAGGTACAACTTCATTCGGCGGTGAATATACAAATGATGAAATAGAAAGCAACAACCTGGGCAATCACTCCCGTTACAGGAGAGGTGTTTTTGTTGAACAAAAATTTTCTCCGCTTAGTGCGCTTACGGTTATTGCAAATGCCTTTGCTTACGATTATTCAACAATAGGTTGGAAGTTTTGGCCCGGGCTCGATTTGGGCTACAACATCGCGGAAAATCTACGCGTCTTCGGATCGGTTGGGAAAGCGTTCCGAATACCCACCTATACCGAACTTTATTATTCATCGCCTGCAAGTAACGGTAACCCTAATCTTACGTATGAAGAAACTCTTAATTACGAAATAGGAATAAACTTAACTAAGCTTTTTTATGATGTGAGGATTAGCTTGTTCAGAAAAGAAGGAAAGAACCTGATAGATTGGGTTAGGCAAAGCGACGGCCAACCGTGGACAGCAAGAAATATTACCGAATTAAACACCAGCGGCTTTGAAGTTAGTGTTTCAATTGTTACCGGCAAATTAATTCAGGGCTTTCCGGTAAGCCGGATTAATATCGGCTACACATATTTGAATTCGGATAAAAATACCGACCAATATCAATCGCAGTATTTACTGGATTATATGAGGCACCAATTAATTATAAACATCGATAATGCATGGTGGCTGGGCATTAGACAGAGTTGGGAATTACGATATGAAAACCGGGTTAATTTTGAAGATCATTTTCTTGTCGATACCCAATTGTCAAAACAATTTGAGCAGTTCGAAATTTTTGTTAAAGCCACAAACCTGTTTAACAAATCATTTTCTGAAATAATCGGTGTTCCTATGCCCGGCAGGTGGTTAACTGCAGGAATTAAATATCAGCTAATGAATTGATATTCTATATCAATTATAAAAACTGATAGAATTTATTAAGTAAAAAAATATCCTTAAAAAATATATATGCTATCAATTTCTTTAAGTACTTTTTATGCGCACAATATTTCATTTAGACCTCGATGCGTTTTTTGTCTCGGTAGAACGGATACTAAATCCTTCATTGGAAGGGAAGCCGGTAATTGTAGGAGGAGATCCGCACGGCCGCGGAGTTGTTGCCGCATGCTCTTATGAAGCCAGGCGATACGGATTGCATTCCGCTATGCCCATTAGAACGGCTTATAAACTCTGTCCGCACGGCATCTATCTTCCAGGGCATTACAAAGAATACACACGGTATTCGGCGGCTGTAAAGAATCTTCTTTCATCATACGCGCCTGTTATTGAGCAGGCATCGGTAGATGAATTTTTTATGGACTTTACCGGCTGCACAAAAATTTACGGCCCGGTGCTGGAATTTGCTTCTCATCTTCAAAAAGAAATATGGGAAAAACTTTCTCTGCCGTGTTCAATTGGAATAGGAAGTAATAAAACTATAGCGAAGATAGGCTCCGATTGCTTGAAGCCGAAGGGAATCACCTTCATAATTCCCGGCATGGAAAAGGAATTCCTTGCGCCTATGCCGGTTGAAACAATTCCCGGCGTAGGACAAGTTACGAAGCGTAATCTTAACAGCAAGAGTATTTATACTATTGGCGATATTACCAGGTGGCCGCATGATTATTTTTCCGATGTCTTCGGCAAAGTCGGTACAGACCTATGGCGTAAGGCCAACGGTGAAGGCAATGAAAATTTAACTGTTGAATATGAACAGAAAAGTATTTCCAAAGAAACTACATTTGATAAAGATATACTAGACAATAAAGTTATTGAAAAAATACTTTTCGAATTAACCGGCAAAGTATGCCAGACTTTAAGAAACAACAACTGGCAGGCCTCAACCATTACGCTTAAATTTAGATATTCTGACTTCCAAACAATTGCCCGCTCCAAAACAATTAAACCGCCCACCGATGATGATAAAGTGGTTTATAATATTGCGTTCGGGTTAATGCAAAAAGCATATGTAAGAAAAACCGCCGTAAGATTAATTGGTATAGGAGTTTCTAAGTTCAACGAATTCTCCGAACAGGAGGTATTGTTCGAAGATGCTGAAACAAAAAGGAAAAATCTGCTGCGCGCCGTTGATCTATTACGCAAGAAATTTAATTACCAGATAATAAATGTAGGCGTGAAGTAAAAATTTAATTTTATTATTGATCGGTATCGGTATTATCCAAATATTTTTTCTTCTTACTTCCTTCATAGCTGTCAATTTGAAGCAACACGCCCTCAAGCTTTCCGTTAACCAGCGGTATTCTTCTTGTAGTTCTCAGACCGATATGTTTTCTAAGCGAGGGTTCTCCCGTATAAATAAATGCCGAAGTGCCTTTGCATTTAGCTTTCAGAAAGTCACCGAGTTCTTTATAAAGCACCTGAACATCGGTAGGGTTGCTTAACCTTATTCCATAGGGAGGATTTGTAATCAACGTTCCGTCTTCAAATTGTTTTACATGCTGAAAAGGATGACATGATAATTCAACAGCATTAGAAAAAGGGAGGCGAGATAGATTTTCCTCTGCAACCTTCAAAACTCTTTGCGATTTATCGCTTCCCCTTATTATTCCTTTAGGCAAAGGTCGTATATTTTTATCGCACTCTTCTTTTACATTTTCCCAGAGGTCGGCATCAAAATCAGGCATGTAAAAAAATCCAAAATTTTTACGGAGCTTTTGAGCAGGAATTCTGCAATAGTGCATCAGCGCTTCACACAGAATAGTACCGGAGCCGCACATGCAATCCCATAAAGGATTTTCGCCGTCCCATTTACTTAAACGGATAATAGCTGCGGCAAGAGTTTCCTGCATCGGGGCTTCGCCAGCCAATAGTCTATATCCTCTTTTATGAAGCGATTCTCCGGAAGTATCTAAACTAATTACGGCTACATCTTTTTCGATATGCAAATTGAATCGAACATCCGGATTTTTTACTTCAACGTTTGGTCTTTTACCAAACGTATTCCTGAAATAATCGGCTATTCCGTCCTTTAAACATTGCGCAGCATATAATGAATTATTGATTTTACTTTTTGCAACGGACGCGGTTATTGCAAATGTTTTATCAATCGGAAATATTTTTTCCCACTGAATTTTTTCGGCCGTTTTGGTTAATATGCCGGTATTGTGGCAGGGAAAAGTAATTAACGGAGCCAATACTCTGGATAATAATCTTGATGTGTAATTAATTTTATAAAGCGCTGCCCGGTCGGCATCAAAGTAAACGCCTCTATAAGTTATCTTTGTGTTTGTTGCGCCTAACCCCAGCAATTCCTGCTCGCAAAGTTCTTCCATCATTCCCGTAACTTGCGCAAAGAATTTATTGTTTTTTTGATATTCGAACATTAATATTTCCTTTAATCCGTCTTCGCGTTCTGCTATTGCATGTGGGAAAGTTTGAATATAACTGCTACCACTTGCAGCATGGCAGGTTATTAGAACCTGTACGTGTTCATTTTTGTTTAAAACAAAAAACTTTTCAAATTTACGGAAATAAAATTAATATCCCGCCGGGGATATTAAAATAATAAAACAAAGCCCGTAAAATTTAGTTGCTTTTATTCCGTTAACAGCAGGTGCGGGCATTTGTTGTTGGTAATTGTTAAGCATGAAAATTAATTTTTAGGTAGGGTGAAACTGAAAGTAGTACCTTTACCCTCGGTGCTTTTTACAAAAATATTGCCGCCTTGTTTTTCCACCATTTCTTTACAAAGTAACAGACCTAACCC
>DAIERC010000168.1 GCA_027347125.1 Ignavibacteriales bacterium | reverse complement strand
CCATCTGCTCTATGGAAAACATTGATCCTATGGGAATACATACCGGCGACAGCATTGTAATAGCGCCGGTGCAAACTCTTTCGGCGCATGAAAATTTTAAATTAAGATCAATAGGAATAAAACTTATACGTCACCTCGGTGTTGTGGGCGAATGCAATATCCAGTACGCGCTGGATCCGAATTCCGATGATT
Organism: Ignavibacteriales bacterium; assembly: GCA_027347125.1. Lineage (GTDB taxonomy): Bacteria > Bacteroidota > Ignavibacteria > Ignavibacteriales > Ignavibacteriaceae > FEN-1297. Next base: position 8,013 of record DAIERC010000168.1, on the reverse strand, counting down.
ACAGAATTATTGAAGTAAACGCGAGATTAAGCCGCAGCTCGGCGCTCGCTTCAAAGGCTACCGGTTACCCGCTTGCGTTTATCGCCACAAAACTGGCCTTGGGTTACGCGCTTAACGAAGTAGTAAATATTATTACTCAAGAAACTTCGGCATGCTTTGAGCCCGCGCTTGATTACGTTGCGCTTAAGTTCCCGCGCTGGGATCTTCAAAAATTCCGGCAGGTCAGTACTCAGCTCGGCTCCGAGATGAAATCAGTTGGCGAAGTTATGTCCCTGGGCCGCAGTTTTGAAGAAGTGCTGCAAAAAGCAATACGAATGCTAGACATAGGAATGAAAGGTTTTGTAGGCAACAACATTGTATTTGAAAATCTAGATAAAGAGCTTTCGGAACCCACGGACAAACGCATCTATGCGATTGCCCAGGCTTTGAAAGACGGTTATTCCGTAGATAAAATTCACGAGCTTTCAAAAGTTACAAAGTGGTTCATCTATAAGATGAAAAATATTATAGAGACTGAGAGAAAACTGCAAAGCAAAAAGCTTAACAAAGTGAACGCAGATTTAATGCGGGAAGCAAAGAAGAACGGTTTCTCGGATATTCAAATAGGCCAGCTTGTAGAAGCCACCGAGTTTGAAGTAAGGAACTACCGGAAAAGCATGAAGGTAATTCCGGTTGTAAAACAAATCGATACGCTTGCCGCCGAATACCCTGCCCAAACAAATTATCTTTACTTAACGTACCACGGAAACGAGGATGATATTGAACTCGGGCAAAGCAACCAGGTTGTTGTTCTCGGCAGCGGTGCCTACAGAATCGGCTCTTCGGTAGAATTCGATTGGTGCTGTGTTAACGCGGTAATGTCGCTTAATAAGCTTGAGTACAACACCATAATGATTAATTGTAACCCGGAAACAGTAAGTACCGACTACGACATCTGCGATAAATTATACTTTGAACAGCTTACGTTTGAAAGAGTGCTTGATATTTACGACAAAGAAAATCCTGACGGCGTTATAATTTCTATGGGCGGACAAATACCCAATAACCTTGCCGTAAAACTTCACAACGCGGGAGTTAAAATTGTCGGCACTTCACCTTCGCAAATAGACAACGCGGAAAACCGTCATAAGTTTTCTCAAATACTAGACCGGCTTGAAGTTGACCAACCTGAGTGGAAAGAACTTACCAGTTTAAGTGAAGCAAAAGCTTTCGCTAAAAATGTTGGCTACCCTGTTCTTATAAGGCCGAGTTATGTTTTAAGCGGCGCGGCTATGAGCATTGTTGTCTCGGACGACGAACTCGAAGAGTATTTAAAGAAAGCGTCGGAAATAAGTAAAGATCACCCTGTTGTTATAAGTAAATTTATTACCGACGCCAGGGAAATAGAAGTTGATGCGGTTGGTGACAACGGTGATTTGTTCTGCTACGCCATTTCGGAGCATGTTGAGAATGCAGGCGTTCACTCCGGCGACGCAACCATCGTACTTCCGCCTCAAAGAACTTACCTTGAAACAATGCGAAGAGTAAAAATGGTAACACGTCAAATTGCGCGCGAACTTAAAATAACCGGGCCGTTTAACATTCAGTTTATTGCAAAAGACAACGAAGTAAAAGTTATAGAATGCAATCTAAGAGCTTCGCGCAGTTTCCCGTTTGTTTCAAAAGTGCTAAAAATAAATTTTATCGAGATAGCAACCAAGTTGATGATGGGCGAGAAAGTACCGCGAATAGATAAATCATCTTTTGATGTTGATTATGTAGGCGTTAAAGCCCCGCAATTTTCATTTACAAGATTAAAAGGCTCCGATCCTGTTCTAGGCGTTGAAATGGCTTCTACCGGCGAGGTTGCATGCCTCGGAGACGATTTTAATGAAGCTTTCCTCAAGAGCTTTTTATCAACAGGTTTTAAAATTCCGAAAAAAGCCGTAATGCTTTCCACCGGTACGTTAAAAGATAAAGCCGACTTCCTTAGTGAAACTAAAAAGTTATACGATATGGGATTAAAATTCTATGCTACAAACGGAACGGCAAAGTTTCTTAGAGAGCATGGTATGGAAGCGGAAGTATTAAACTGGCCGCTTGAAAAAGAAGAACCTAATGTTATCACGTTTCTTAACGAAGGAAAGATCGATCTTGTAATCAATATTCCGAAGAACGAAGAAAAATATGAACTGGATAACGACTACCTAATAAGAAGAAAAGCGGTTGATATGAACGTAAACCTGATTACCAATGTTCAGGTAGCTAAAAGATTTGTAAAATCGATTGAGAAATTTAAAGAGGCGGATTTGTCCATAAAAAGTTGGGACGAGTTCAGTTAGGAAGGCTTAATCTCTTTTCATTATGAAAACCCGGTTTTTACGCCGGGTTTTTTATTTTTTCTTTTTGTCATTGTAGTTTAACCTGCTTTTGTTCTATTTTTATGTTTCCTTTTTATAATTTTCGAAAATTTAGTATCACATATTCGCCAATAAATCAAACGTAATTATGTCTTTATTCTTCACAATTTTCTTTTCCCTTTACACGGCAATTAATTATTATATTTTTATCAGAGGCTGGCAGGCACTGGAAGGTTTTCCTCATTTACGATTTATTTATACCTTTTTCTTTTTAATTTTCTTTACCTCATACATACTGGCAAAGGTGCTGGTAAAAACGCTTGCACCGGTGTTGTACGATATTATGCTTTGGATAGGTTCGTTCTGGTTTGCCTTTATGATCTATTTCTTCCTGGCTATTGTAGTCATCGACGTGGTAAGGTACGCATTAAATCAATTTCACCTTATGCCTGAAATAATCAAACAGAATTACGAATTTGCAAAACAAACCTTAGGTATCGTAGTTCTTCTAATCGTAAGTATAACGGTCTTTATCGGTTACCTTAACACAACCGATATTAAAATTAAAAATTTATACGTTAACATACCCAAGGGCGAAGGAAGATTAACGGAATTAAATGCGGTTATGCTATCTGATACTCATTTGTCCCCGATGGATAACGAATATTTTTTATCTTCAATTGTAAAAAAAATTAATGAGCTCAATCCTGATATCGTTTTTATTCCTGGTGATTTGTTCGACGATGCGGCTCATGTTTTAAATGAAAGGAACATAGGCCATTCCTTATTAAAGATAAGATCAAAACACGGTGTATATGCCTCAACCGGAAACCATGAGTTTATTAACGGAATAGACAGCGCGGTGGCATTTATGGAAAACCACGGGTTAAAAGTAATTAGAGACAGCGCCGTATTTATTGATGAATCGTTTTACATAGCAGCTAGAGATGACCGAAGCAAAAAACAATTTACCCGTAAAGACAGAAAGAGCCTGGAAGAAATTGTAAAACCGCTCGATAAAAATTATCCGGTTATTCTAATGGATCATACTCCTTTCGGACTTGAAGAAGCTGAAAAAAACAATATTGCTCTTCAATTGTCCGGTCATACGCATCACGGACAGATGTTTCCCGCTAACATAATTACCAAAATGATTTACGAGGTAAGCTGGGGTTATTTAAAGAAGAAAAACACTCACTATTACGTTTCATGCGGCGCAGGCACGTGGGGCCCAAGAGTTCGTATAGGAAGCAACTCTGAAATTGTAAATCTTAAAATAAAATTTACCGATTAAATAGCGCGGATTTAACTTCATACCCAAAACGGAGATTTTAAGATTTAAGAAAGCGGCGGCTTAATATTATTTTGTTGAAATGAAATGCCCGGTGAAGGAATTTCTACAACTTTATGTTGAAAAATGCCTATGCGTTTCTGGCATTGCTCGCAAAAATAAACATAACGAACTCCTATTACCGAATCCAGTCTGAATACCCATGCATTATCCAGTTTTTTTGAACAATGCGGGCAAACTGCGTGTATTTTTTCTCTCTCTATTTCAGTCTTCATCTCTTCCCTCTCTATGCCCTTTTAGACCAACAAAAAAGGAGAAAGTTACTAGTGTTGTAAAAATATTTTTCGGCTTAGAAGTTTTAAATAGCAAGCAAAATTTATGTATTATAAATAATCAAATTATTCAAACAACGCAACTTATTTGAAGAGTACCGTAAAAATATTTTCTTTTTAAGATCGGCAGGCGTTGCGAACATTTTTTATTTAAGATTTTACTCCTTGGTACTTGAACCGAGCAGCTTGAAAAAATCGCAGGGCATACATGAAGATACTTTAAAGGATTCTTTTTTATTCAGGTGCGAGGAAATTATCTTACCGCTAAACTGTCCAAAAAAGAATGAACCGACAAGCACCGGATAAGTAATAAAAGCAAAACCCAAACCGGATAATAACCTGAGAGCTATTATAAAAGGAACTGGAACATGCACAGACAAAATCCATTGCAACGAAAATTTTTTAACATTTGCTCTCCAATATCCGAACGGGACATTGAACAAAAGAACCGTCATTCCGATTAACCAGAGTTTCATCATTTCCCAGATATAAAAAAAACTGCGTGTGAACTTAACTTTTATATACTTAATAATCAATTAACACTGTGATAAATGGGTGATATGTAAATCTTTTAATTTTGAATGAATCAGTTAAAGCAATAAATTAGCGATAATTTTAAATTAAATATTAGTGATTTTTTATTAATGAAAATATTAGTAGGATCAAAAAATCCAGTTAAAATTGATGCGGTAAGGGATGCGTTCCATAAGTATTTCGATGAAATAGAAGTTATCGGCTATGAAGTTGATTCGGGCGTTCCGCATCAGCCGGTTAATGATGAAACTTTTGCAGGCGCAAAAAATAGAGCCGTTGAACTGCAAAAAATTAATTCAAAAAATAGTTTAACCGCCGATTTTTTTGTAGGCATAGAAGGCGGCATAACAAAAATATTCGACCGGTGGTTTGCACTTGGTTTAATGTGCATTATAAATAAAGATGACCTGGTTGGTTTTGGAACATCACCTCTGTTTGAACTTCCTGCTTTCGTAATAAATAAATTATTAAACGGAACAGAGCTAGGCGACGTAATAGATAATTTGATGAGCGACGATAACACAAAGCAAAAAGGAGGCGCAATAAGTTATTTCACCAACGGCATAATGAACCGCAAAGAACTTTATACGCACGGTTTAATTGCGGCGCTGGTTCCGTTTAATCATCAAGGTTTATTTTTTCCAAATCACAGCATCGAATAAACAACAAGGTTTAATATGTGCTTACTTGTTATCTCGTATAAATTTCATCCTAAATATAAAATGATTGTTGCGGCCAACCGCGATGAATTTTATAACCGTCCCGCCGAGCCGGCAAAATTCTGGGATGATAAGCCCGAGATTCTTGCGGGAAAAGATTTGCTGGCCGGAGGCACATGGCTGGGTATTACTAAGCAGGGAAGATTTGCTGCAATTACAAATTATAGGGATTTATCTACGAACAAAGAAAACGCGCCAAGCAGAGGTAATCTAACTTTATCTTTTCTGGAAAATAATATAAGCCCTAAGTTGTACGCAAATATGTTGCTGGAAACAGCGAAAATGTATAACGGGTACAATTTAATTTTCGGAGATAAAGAAAAACTTTTTTATTTCTCGAATCACGCATTAAAAATTATTGAGCTTACTCCCGGAATTTACGGGTTAAGCAATCACCTTTTAGACACTCCCTGGCCAAAAGTGGAAAAAAGCAAAACTTCTTTTCAAATGGTTTTAAATAATAAAGATATTAATGAAGACGAGCTATTTGAAATATTAACCGACAGATCAATTCCATCCGACGGATCACTGCCCAACACCGGCCTGCCGCCGGAAATAGAGCGCGCCGTTTCACCGGTTTTTGTAGAAACGCCGTTTTACGGAACGAGATCGTCCTCGGTTATTTTTTGGGACAAAAATGACGAAGTAAATTTTTATGAAAGATCTTTAGAGCCGTCAACTAAAAGATGGACTTCTTCATCTTATAATTTTGGTGTTAAGCAATTTTGATGTTCTGCTTGGTAAGTTTTGAAAGGAATACAGGGAGTAAAAATTTTTCTTGATTTATTATATTTTAAACTTAATATCTTTTATATAATTTTTTTATTTTAAGTCTTAAACTAATCCCGGTTCTAAAATAGTTATTCAAAATATCAGGATCCGCTATGAAAATAATAGAATGCGTTCCAAACTTCAGCGAAGGAAGAAACGAAGAGACTTTCACAAAAATGAAAGAGTCTATAAAAAGTGTTAACGGATGTAAACTTTTAAGTTTAGAGCCCGACTCCGATTATAACCGGGTTGTGGTAACTCTTGCTGGTGATGAAAATTCCATTTTGGAAGGAGCGCTTGCTATCAGCAGATGTGCGGCTGATAAAATAGACATGGCAAAACATAAAGGAGAACACCCCAGAATAGGCGCTATTGATGTTGTACCTTTTGTACCTGTGAAGAATGCATCAATGGAAGAATGTGTTAAAATTTCGGAAGAATATGCTTCGAGAATTTCAAGAGAATTAAACGTTCCGGTATATCTTTATGAAAACGCCGCGAGAAGGTACGAAAGGAAAAATTTATCCGATATACGCAAAGGTGAATACGAAGGCCTCGAGGAAAAATTAAAAAATCCGGAATGGCTGCCTGATTACGGACCGGCCGTTTTTAATTCCAAGCTGGGTGCAATTGTAGCAGGCGCCAGATTTTTTTTAGTAGCTTATAACGTAAATCTAAAATCGGAAGATACTTTCTACTCTAAGGAGATAAGTGAAATATTAAGGGAATCCGGCCGGGTTAAGAGAGATCCTTCGGGAAAAACTGTAAAGATTGACGGACAAACTGTTCGCGAGCCGGGCAGGTTAAAATTTGTAAAAGGCATGGGCGTTTCGCTGGAGAAATACAGAATTACACAAGTATCAATGAACCTAACAAATTACAATGTTACACCGGTTCATGTTGCGTATGAGGAAGTAAAAAAGGAAGCGGAAAAACTTGGAATTCAGGTTCAAGGCAGTGAGATAGTAGGCCTTGTCCCGCTTGAGGCCCTGTTAATGGCAGGTAAGTATTATTCAGAAGATAGGTATCATGACGAGAAATCTTTAGTTGACATAGCAATAGAAAAATTAGGTTTAAGTGAATTGAATCCTTTTCACAAAAATGAAAAGGTTATCGATTACATGATTTAAAAAATCATTAGTATAATTAACCAACAATCAAAGGTTAAATATGGACTTATCAAAAACACTTGGCAATTATATTGAAGAATTATCATCCAGTTCACCCACGCCCGGCGGCGGAAACGTTGCGGCTTTATGCGGGGTTCTGGCAACTTCTCTGGGCAGTATGGTTTGTGCGCTTACAATAGGCAAAAAGAAATATACCGATGTAGAGGAAGAAATGAAATCGATTCAAGGCGCTCTAAAAAATTTGCAGGATGATTTTTTATCTCTCGCAAAAAAGGATAACGAAGCTTTTGATAAGGTAATGGAAGCCTTCAAACTTCCGAAAGAAACCGAAGAGCAGAAAAATGCCAGGCGAAATGAAATTGATAATGCTACATTAAACGCGGCCATTGTTCCCGCCGAAGTAATCGCAAAATGCAAACAGATACTTCCTTATTTAGCTTCCGTTGCCGAAAAAGGAAATCAAAATTCAATATCCGATGCCGGTGTTGCTTTATCTTTAATTTCTACCGCGGCACAGGGAGCTTTTTTAAACGTCGTAATAAATTGCTCCGGTTTATTAAACAGAGTAACCGCGGAAGAATTTTTAAAAAGATCGGAGATTACTTATAGCGAGGTAAAAAGGGAATGCGACAACTTAATTGTATCGACAATAAATAAGATGAAAGCTTCTTAAAAAATTATTGTCTGACAAAAATTCTACCCCATTTTGCTTTAACATTAATCGAAAGTTTTTTACGATTTGATTTTACCGATAAATTGTTCACCGCATCGTAAAAAAGATCGTCGCGATTTAAGTTTAATTTAATTTCTCTGTTAAAGTTGCTGTTATTTATTATTACAATAATAAATCGTTTGCCAAGCTTCCGGGCAAACGCATATACATTTTTGTTATTATTA
>DAIERC010000163.1 GCA_027347125.1 Ignavibacteriales bacterium | reverse complement strand
TTTTAGAAACTTTCCGTCGGAAGCGTGAATCAGAACATAATCATCCTGAGCTTCAATCCATTTAACATTTTCCACAGGCAGAACAGTTATCTTTGAACCTTCCTTAATTACGATTCTATCCAGGAACTCGACAGAGGCGTTGTAATGAGAAATTAAACCTTTTATAATTCCATTTTGTTTCGATTTTTCGGTTATATATATTTTAGCTTTTTCCAGCGCTTCGTTAAACCTTTCCTGGGAAAAAGGTTTTAATAAATAATCGGCCGCGTTAACTTCAAATGCTTTTAATGCGTATTGATCGAAAGCGGTTGTGAAAATTACCACCGGGGGAGTTTCTATCAATTCCAGCATCTCAAAGCCGTTTATTTTCGGCATCTGTATATCAAGAAAAACAATGTCGGGTTTATCTTCGTTTATTTTTTTCAACCCTTCAAAACCATTAGAACATTCGCCGGTAAGCTGGATATCTTGCCTGTCTTTAAGATATTTTTTTATAATCTCTCTTGCCAGAGTTTCGTCATCAATTATTAAAACGCTTATTTTTTCCATTTGATCCCGATGAATTGTTTGCCGGATATTTTAAAAAATATAGTTCCAAGTGATTAATCTTTTTTATATACCGGAATAAATAACCGTACTTTAAAAATATTACCGGCCTTTTCTACTTTTAGAAGATTATCGTTGTTATAAATTAATTCTAGTCTATCTTTGATATTTTTAAGTCCAATACCAGCGCCTTTATTGTTTTGAGCTCCCGGCTCATAATTATTTTCGATTGTTATTTCCAAAAATTCGTTGCTTTGCCTGCAATAAAGTTTTAGCGTTACTTTCTCCAGCGATTCATATACTGCGTGTTTTATGGCGTTCTCAAACAAAGGCTGAAGAATCATCGTGGGTATTTGCACATCCATACATCGGGACTGTATGTCTTCCACGAAATCGAATTTGTCTTCAAAACGGATTTTTTCAATTTCGAGGTAAAGCTTTATATTCTTCAGTTCTTCGAACAACGAATTTGTTTTTTTATTGTTGTTGGCAAGTGTATAGCGAAGAAAATCGGCCAGCTTTAAAATCATTTCCCTTGCACGCTCCGGCGCAATAGTAGTTAAAGCGCTCATGGAGTTGAGACTGTTAAAAATAAAATGGGGGTTTATCTGGAACTTTAGCGATTTTATTTCGGCTTCGGTTACCAAATCCTTTAACTCTTCTTCCCTGGAAATTTTTTCATGCAAATTACTGTTGGAAATTACAAGGTAATAAAATGAAATAATTAAATAATAAAACAATGCGCCTATTACAAAACGCCATGCAAGCGTGGCCGAAAAAAACGAAATAAAACCGTCTTTATAACTCAACACAAAAATAATAAAATAGTAGCCAACAGTAAGCCAAATACCGGAGGCAATAATACCTCCCACAAGGTGGCTGAATATAATTTTTCTAAGGTTACTATTTTCAATTGAAATGTATTTTGCCGTATACCAGTAACTTAAACCAAGGCCGCTTAAAATAATATTGAAGACAAGGCCGTCAGTTAAAGCGGTTTCGAACCTTATATTAAGTTGAAAATACAGTAACGAGAAATACAGTATTATTACCACAAACCAGAAAAGCAAATAGAACGAGAAGTTCTTTAATGATTCTAATAACGGATTTTTCTGCATTTCTTTTTCTTGAATATTTTTAATAGCGTGATTTTATTTCGCCGCCGCCGAAAATCGACGTTCCTTTTATGGTTAATGTACGGGTCATGTCTATGGGAGTTGCCGGGTCTTTTCTTATTTTGCTTGAGAAGCCGCCGAAGATAGGCATAACATTAATGTTAATGTTCCAATCACTTGGTACGATGATAGTTGTGCCGCCGAAAATGGTTACTACGTCTATTATATTATTTCCCTCCGCCAGTTTGCACGATGAAAGATCTATTCTTGAACCACCGAACAGAGCGGTAATATTACCGCCCCTAAAATTATCAGACATTACCGTTCTATGTCCGCCCGAAAAAATAGCAACGTCGTCTATAAAATCCGAGTCAAACTTTTCTTCTTTAAATTCTCCGTGTACAAATTTATGATCGTGCTTTCTAAATATTATTGAAAGGCCCAATCCTATAACAAAGACGGCAAAAATTAAATTGCTGTCAATTACCACTTCGGGAAAAATCCTCGGTAATAAAAGCAATGCCCCGGCTAGGGTTAAAAATATACCGAACCACTTCCGTCTTGAGTTAATAAGTATCATCAGCCCGACGGCAAAAATTATGAATGGAAATGAAAACACAAAATGAAAGACGTTGAAAAACACCAAACCGAAAGTCTTCAAAAAGAACAAAATGCCTATTACTATTAAAAGTATTCCCATCCCCGCCCTGTTATTCTGATGATGTCTGTTAATTCCCATTTTATTACCTTTTTATTTTTCCTTGTTGAATTCGTTTAGTTTAGGAAAATCATTTTTTATAAACGTAATTATTTATGCGCTGTTGCTGCATATTAAAATTAATCTTCAAGTTCATCGCAGGCAAAACCGATATTATTTATTTTTTGTTTAACGCAACCCGCGGTTTGTGTGCTTGTAATAACCCTTAGAACTTTATCACAATCTTCCAGGTCAATTGTGCAATCATAAACATCCGGTAAGTTAAACAAAATATTACAAATTTTATTGAAATCTATTTTAGTAGCTACATTGGTTTTAAATATTAAGACGTTCATCCCGTTTATCCTAAAGTTTTTTTCTTCGGAGTTAAAATTAATAACCGGGCCGGGGTTTTTACAGTAAAAATCGGTAGAAACCGGCTAATAATCGGTGAATGAACAATTATTTTATGTTTCGTATAAGATAATTTGTAAAACAATAAGAAAGGGCTAAAGGTTTTTAATCCTTTTCCGATAATATTATTATGAAAAGTTGGAAAACTTCATATGTGGATTATAATTAAGAAGTAATTTCTAACCTATCCGGCACAAATCTTGAAAATTTTTATGGGCTGTTGTTTGATGGATTGCTTGCAGCTTCTTTGATGAAGACGAAATTTTTGAATTTCCAGGTAAAATGCTACGACAAACAACAGCCCGACCATTATCTTGAACACAAATCACCGTTTTTCGTCTAACCTCTAAAACTTTCAGTAAGTTTTAATTCGTACTTAAAAAATCATTATATTTAACATCATTTTTTTAAAATCTTACGGATTAAATTTGTTACAGCAGAAAATTCTAGTTACGGCAGCACTTCCATACGCAAACGGTCCCATACACCTCGGGCATTTAAGCGGGGCATACCTTCCGGCGGATATTTATGTTAGATACCATCGGCTGAAGGGAAGTGATATTATTTTTATTTGCGGTTCCGATGAACACGGAGTGCCGATTACTATTAGCGCCGATAAAGAAGGCGTAAAACCTAAACAAATTATCGACAGGTACCATTCACAAAATAAAGAAGCTTTCGAACGGTTCGGCATGAGCTTCGATAATTATTCAAGAACAAGTCTTCCTATACATCACGAAACGGGAAAAGATTTTTTTCTTGAATTTTACAACCGTGGCATCCTTAATGAAAAACATTCTATGCAGTTTTACGATGAGAAAGCTAAAATGTTTTTGCCGGATAGGTACGTTGAAGGCACCTGCCCAAACTGCGGTTATGATGAGGCAAGAAGCGACGAATGCGAGAATTGCGGCGCACTTTATCAGCCTGATGAATTAAAAAACCCAAAAAGCAAAATAACCGGGCAAACACCCGTTTTAAAAGAAACATCACACTGGTTTTTCCCGCTTGGCAAATATCAGAAAAGGCTTGAAGAATATATTGACGAGATGAACCGCAAATACGGCTGGAAAGAAAATGTTCTTCAATATTGCCGCGGATGGTTTAAAGACGGTCTTGAAGACAGAGCCGTAACAAGAGACCTGGATTGGGGAATAAAAGTACCTATCGATTCGGCTGAAGGCAAAGTTCTTTATGTCTGGTTCGAAGCGGTGCTAGGTTATATTTCTTCCACAAAAGAATTATCCGCAATGCGCGGCGAACCTGATTTATGGAAAAAATACTGGCAGGATATATCTACAAAATATATTGCTTTCATCGGTAAAGACAACGTGGTTTTCCATTGCATCGTTTTTCCGGCAATGCTAATGGCATGGAATGACGGCGATAAAGCTAAATACGTGTTGCCGCAAAATGTTCCGGCAAACGAATTCCTTAATTTTGAGGGTAAAAAATTTTCCAAAAGTAGAAACTGGGGCATAGATGTAAGTGATTTCCTTAATCTTTTTCCTGCCGATCCGCTGCGTTATACGTTAGCTGCAAATCTTCCCGAAAGCAGGGACACAGATTTTTACTGGAAAGAATTTCAGCTAAGAAATAACAGCGAGCTTGCCGACATACTTGGCAATTTTATTAACCGCACGTTTACTTTTATACACAAACATTTCGATGGGAAAGTTCCCGCCAGGGGCAGTTTGCAGGCCATTGATGAGGAAATGCTAAAAGTAATTTCCGGGTACCCGGAAAAGATTTCCAAATTATTCGAAGCTTACAAAATTAGAGACGGCGTACTGGAAGTAATGAATCTTGCGAGGGCCGGGAATAAATATTTTAACGATTCTGAGCCGTGGAAAACCGTGAAATCAGACAAAGCCATATGTTCTACCACGCTTTACGTTTGCCTTCAGGCTATTTACACGCTTGCTGAACTGATGAATCCCGTTGTACCTTTTTCTTCTTCAAAACTGTTTTATATGCTTAACGCGGAAAAAACCAGTTGGGATAATTGCGGCTTTGAAAATTTACAAGAAGGGCATCAACTTAAAATGGCGGAAATTATTTTTCCTAAAATAGAAGACGATATAATCGAATCCCAGATGTTGAAGCTGGGTAAAAAAGAAGAAACCGGCGAAGTGAAAGAAACCGGGCAAATTACAATTGATGATTTTATGAAAGTGCAGCTTAAAGTTGCTCAAATAATTTCGGCCGAAAAGCTGGAGAAGAGTGATAAGCTGCTGAAACTAAAAGTAAAAATAGAAAATGAAGAGCGACAGATAATAGCCGGAATAGCCAAAAGCTATAAGCCGGAGGACTTAGTAAATAAAAAAGTTGTTGTTGTTGCCAATTTAAAACCTGCTAAATTAATGGGGTTAGAATCGCAGGGGATGGTTCTTGCGGTTGAAGACGAGAAAGGCAGCCTGAACGTAATTTCGGTGGGTGATCCGGTTAAAACAGGAACAAGAGTTAGGTAAATTCTTCATTTCAAAAAGTGTAATTATTAATCGCGGCTGCATTTGTGCATCCATTTACCTTGATTTTCAAAGGCTCAATAAGTAAAATAACCAGCTAAATTTGATATAACTTAATTGGAGGAATAACTAGATGCTGTTTAGAGCTGCTACACTTCTTTCATTTGTTCTAGCGTTCGTTTTTTATTCGTGTTCGCCGCAAAATTCTCAAGTCATTGCAAAATTTGGAGACCAGACCATAGGGTTAAAAGAATTTGAAAAAGCTTATGCAAGCAACGTAGGCGGAATTGAACAGGCTAAAAAAGATAGTTTGTCCAAAATGAAAAATTATTTGAATCTTTACGTCGATTTCCGCATGAAACTTAGAGACGCTTTTGTAAGAGGCTATGATCAAGACTCGTCGTTGCAGGCAGAAATTCGTAATTATAAAAAAGAAATCGGCGTTACATACATACTTGATAAAAAATTAATTGAGCCCGCCGTAGAAAAATTATATAACCGTAGAAAATGGGAATACAGGGTAAGTCATTTGATGATTCGCCCAGATTCAACAGGTCCGCAAGCGGCAAAGGAAAAAGCCGAAAGAATTCTTGACAGTTTAAAGAACGGTGCAAACTGGGACGAGATGGTGAAAAAATACTCCGACGATAAATTTTCAGCGAGCGATGGCGGCGATATATTTTACGTTACAGCCGGCGAACTTCCTTATGAATTTGAAGATGCTTTTTACGCAACCGAACCGGGTAACATTTATCCCAAGGTTATTCAAACCCAGTACGGCTTTCATATAATTAAAGTTACTGATAAAAGGGAACGAAGGCCTGAAATTAGAGCCAGCCATATCCTGGTAGCTTTCCGCAACAGCAGCGGGCAGGTTGATACAACCGGTACATGGGAAAAAATTGATACGGTTATGCAGAAATTAAAACAAGGTGAAGATTTTGCCGCGCTGGCAAAAGAATATTCAGATGACCCCGGCAGTAAAATAAAAGGCGGCGACCTGGGTTATTTCGGAATCCGGATGGTGGTAAAACATTTTGCAGAGGCAGCTTTCAATTTGAAAAACATCGGAGATATTTCCGGTATCGTAAAAACCAGATATGGTTACCACATCATCAAACTAACAGGCGTTAAACCATATCCCACACTTGAAGAAGACCGCGACAAGCTGAAAGAGATTTACCAGAAAACCCGATACCAGGCCGATTATGATACTCTTATAAACAAGCTTGAAGCAAAATATAATTATGCGTTAAACGGACAAACCGAAAAAGACATTATTGGTTTGGGCGATTCACTTAAAGTTGGTCAGGCTAATCCTGAAATAGATAAAATAAAAAACGAAGCGCTTTTTACGTATGACGGCAAATCGTTTACCGTAGGCGATTTTTGGGATAGATTAGGCGAAGAAAAAAATTATACAAACCTGCCCGTAACCCCTGCGCTTGTTAATCAAGCAATAGATAAAATTAGCGGCGAGGTTATGCTTGAAAACGACGCCTACAATCTTGATAAAACAGATCCTAAATTTGCCGAGTTGATGGAGAATTATAAAAACGGAATTTATATTTTCAGGCTTCAGGAAGATGAAGTTTGGAACAAGGTAAAAATCGACTCAACCGATCTTCGCCAGTACTATGAAAAGAACAAAGACAAATACGTATGGCCGGACCAGGTGGAATTCAGCGAAATATTTGCGAAGACGGATTCGGTTATAAATAAAGATTATAAACTTCTTCAAAGCGGCGAAAGTTTTGAGTCTGTTGCAAATAAATATACCGAACGGCCCGAGTTAAAAGTAAAAAAGGGATACTGGGGTATTGTTGATGCTGCTTCTTCGCCATATGCGAAGGAAGCGAATAGCTTAACGGAACCGGGTACTTATTCAAAACCGTTTAGTGTGGAAGGCGGTTATTCTATCGTAAAATTAATTAAAAAGATTCCGTCTCATCTTAAAACTTTTGAAGAAGCCAAGGCCGAAGTGTCCAGCGCTTACCAGGAAGTAGAAATTAAGCGGCATGAGAACGATTATATCAATCAGCTTAAAAAATTATATAAACCAGAAATTTATTACGACAAACTTGAAGAAGCATTCAAAACAAATTAGAACAATTGCTCTAGCTATTTTCCTTACCGCAGCTTTTTACGGCTGCGGTAAAAAATCACCTCAAAAAGATTTTGTGGCCAAGGTAAATGATGTTTATCTGACAAAGGAACAATTGGCCGTAATGATTGATACTAACTCCGCTTCAAATTTTTACGTCAGCGAAGTTATAAGGAACTGGATTAACCGCGAAGTAATGTACCGTGAAGCGGTGAAAAAAGGAATTTTAAAAGAGGACGAATTTAAGAAACTGATAAACGAAGCTCAGAGGGAATTGGCGTCATCTTTATTGGTGCAAAAGTACTATGAAGAAGAAAAAATGAACTTTGAGCCGAAAGATGTTGAGGATTATTATAAACAGCATCAAGATGATTTTAAAAGATTTTATGATTCGTATTTAATTAACTTAATAGATTTTAACGATGAAGATAAGGCGGTTCAATTCCGCTCAACCGTTTTGGAAAGTGACTGGGAAAAGGCGCTGAACGTATTTAAAGGCGATGCTTCAATTATGCGCGTAAGCAATAACTCACTTTTGTACGCCTATGAGATACATCCTGTTTCATTATCCAGGATAGTAACATCTTTATATCCCGGAGAAATAAGCATCGTTATCTCCGACGACCCCGGGCATTTTTTTATAGTCCAAGAAATTCAGAAATACGCAAAAGGAAGCATTCCTCCGTTTAATGTAATTAAACCGCATGTTGAAAGCCGGTTTATTGCCGACCGTAAAGACAGTCTTATTCAAAATTATATCAAAGAACTTTATTCAAACAACGATATAGAAGTTAGGAATTAGGTGTAAAATGAAATTAAAAACTTTTGTTTTTATTCTTTTTGTTTCGGTTAGTTTATTTGCCCAGCAGCAGGTAGTAGATAAAGTTGCCGCTGTTGTTGATAATGAAATAATACTTAAAAGCGAGCTTGATTATCAGGTAAAACTTTTCGCGGCACAAAGAAAAGTAGAGCCCACAACGCCCGGCCTGGAAAAGCAGGTTTTAAACCAGATGATTGAAGAAAAATTAGCCTATGCGCAGGCGCTGCTTGATTCAATTACCGTTACCGACGATGAGATAAACAACAGGATTAATTACCAGATAAATTATTTTGAACAACAGTACGGCTCAAAAGAAAAAGTTGAACAGATTTACGGGATGAGTATAGAAAAAATTAAACGTACTCTGGAGGACCCCATTAAAAAACAGATACTGGTTCAAAAACTTGAAGAAAAAAAATTCGGTAACGTTCAGGCAACGAGAAATGAAGTTAAACAATTTTTTAATACATACAAAGATTCACTAGGCGTTACTCCGGAGAAAGTGCAAATAGCGCATATCTTCATTATTCCCAAAGTAACCGAGAAGATGAAACAAAAATATTATGAAAAAGCAGAAGCTATTCTCGACTCGCTAAAACACGGTGCGGATTTTGCCGAACTTGCTAAAAAATATTCCGAAGACCCCGGCAGCGCCCAGGAAGGCGGGGACTTGGGATGGGTAGGCAAAGGAGTTTTTTATCCTGAGTTTGAATCCGCGGCCTTCGCTTTAAAGCCCGGAGAATTATCGGGAGTTGTCGAATCGCCGGTTGGTTACCACATAATTCAGATGATTGACAAACGGGGCGACAAAATTCACGTAAGGCATATCTTAATCAAAATTAAAAAAGGCGACCAGGCTGACCTGGATGCTATTGAATTTCTTACAGCAATAAGAGACAGCATTGTTTCCGGTAAGGGCACCTTTGCAGAGTTCGCAAAAAAATACAGCGAGGATAAAGAATCATCTGTTTACGGCGGCGACCTCGGAACCTTTTTTGTAAACCAGCTGGACGCCTCGCTGCTTGAGACTGTTTCAAAATTAAAGGAAGGCGAGATCAGTTTTCCCAAAAGAATGGAATACGGGAAAGATAATTACGGCTACCATATTGTACTCCTGGAAAAAAGAATTCCGCAGCACCAGGTTAGCCTTGAAACGGATTATCCCGAATTGCAAAAAATGGCCGACCAATTTAAGAAGCAGCAAAAATACAATGAGTGGATTAAAGAGCTGAAAGAAAAAATTTATTGGAAAATATTAATTTAAATTTTCTTTTGATTTAGTTTTTAATTGAATTAGTCAGAAATCAGGAATAAAATTTGAAAACAAACGAAGCACCGGCGGACGACGTTAAGTTGGTAGAAAAACTTAACGAAACGGTAAAGAATATTAAAAGTGAAATAGGCAAAGTTATAATCGGCCAGGATGAAATAATCGATCAGTTGTTAATCTCGCTTCTCTCAAAAGGCCACTGCCTTCTGGTAGGCGTACCTGGCCTGGCAAAAACGCTGCTTATAAAAACACTTGCCGAAGTAATGGATTTAAAGTTCAGCCGCATTCAATTTACTCCTGATTTAATGCCGAGCGATATTACCGGTACGGAATTAATTGAAGAAGATCCGGTAAGCAAGAAAAGAAATTTCAGATTTATTTCCGGGCCGGTATTTGCCAACGTTATTCTTGCCGATGAAATAAACAGAACACCACCTAAAACCCAGGCAGCTTTGTTAGAGGCAATGCAGGAACACAGGGTAACCACAGCCGGAACAACTTATACTCTCGAAGAGCCGTTCTTTGTTCTTGCAACCCAAAACCCGATTGAACAGGAAGGCACTTATCCTTTACCCGAAGCACAACTTGACAGGTTCATGTTTAATCTTTGGCTGGATTATCCGT
>DAIERC010000161.1 GCA_027347125.1 Ignavibacteriales bacterium | reverse complement strand
AAATAATAGATGCAAATTAAATTTTTTATAATCTATGTAAAAGCAATGCTCTAATATTGTATGAAAAACGGAAGGAATGTTTTGACTTAAATTATTGGGAATATGGAAGAATTTCCCAACATTTGGGGCAGGGAAACTCTTCCAAGAAAAAGGGACTGCGGATTATTCTACAATTGTCCCGCAATGGACATGAAATTTATGCGTAAGTAACGACAATTATAATTATTAAATTTGTTTTATTCTTTCTTCCAGCGATTTTACTTCCTCGTCCAATTCTTTGGGAAGTTTTGATCCGAAGATTTTAAAATAATTTTTTATTTCTTCAACTTCGCCGAGCCATGCTTCTTTTTTAATTTCGAATAAGGTATCCATTCTTTCCGGCGAAATTTCCATGCCGGATGTATCGACAGCGCCTTTTCTAGGTAAGTACCCGATTGCTGATTTTACCACAGAGTCTTTTCCGTCAACTCTTTCCAAAATCCATTTTAAGACTCTAATGTTTTCACCGTAACCCGGCCAGATAAACTTTCCGTTTTCATCTTTCCTAAACCAGTTTACAAAAAATACTTTGGGCAGTTTAGCCTGGTCTGCATTTTTACCGATGCTTAACCAATGTGCAAAATAGTCGCCCATGTTATAACCGCAGAACGGAAGCATAGCAAAAGGGTCGTGCCTTAGGTTGCCGATGTTTCCTGTAGCGGCTGCGGTTATTTCGGATGAAACAATTGAACCGAGAAATGTGCCGTGCTGCCAGTTTAAAGCTTCGTAAACCAGCGGAACAACATCTTCTCTTCTGCCGCCGAATAGTATTGCGGAGATAGGAACGCCCTTTGGATTTTCCCAATCGGAATCTATTACAGGGCATTGAGAAGCCGGGGCAGTAAATCTTGAATTAGGATGAGCCGCAGGTTCTTTGCTTTCCGGCGTCCATGCTCTTCCTTTCCAGTCGGTAAGCTTTGTGGGTTTTTGTGAAGTTAAACCTTCCCACCAAACATCATGATCGGAAGTTAAAGCGACATTTGTAAAAATAGAATTCTTATTCATCGAAAGAATTGCGTTCGGGTTTGTATCCATCGAAGTTCCCGGCGCAACACCGAAGAAACCTGCTTCGGGATTTATTGCGTATAATCTGCCGTCTTTACCGAATTTCATCCAGGCAATATCATCACCGATGGTTTCTACCTTCCAGCCCGGCAACGTTGGCGTTAGCATGGCAAGATTAGTTTTACCGCATGCACTGGGAAATGCCGCGGCTATATATTTTTTTTCACCTTCGGGAGGTGTAATTCCAACTATAAGCATATGCTCGGCAAGCCATCCTTCTTCGCGTGCCATCGATGAAGCAATTCTGAGAGCAAAACATTTTTTGCCCAGCAAGGCGTTGCCGCCGTATCCGCTACCAAAAGACCAGATAGCTTTTTCCTCCGGGAAGTGAACGATATATTTTTCCGGGTTATTCGGCCAGGGAACGTCTTTCTTATCTGCTTCTAAAGGAGCACCCACGGAATGCAGGCATTTTACAAAATTACCATTACCCAAAACATCTAGAACTTCTTTTCCCATCCTCGTCATAATTTTCATATTGCAAACAACGTAAGCCGAATCAGTAACCTCAACACCGATGTGAGAAATTTCGGAGCCGAGAGGTCCCATACTGAAGGGAATTACGTACATTGTTCTTCCCTTCATCGAGCCAGAAAATTTTTTATTTAAAGTATTTTTCATTTCAACCGGATCTATCCAGTTGTTCGTGGGGCCAGCGTCTTCTTCATTAACTGTGCAAATAAAAGTTCTATCCTCAACGCGCGCCACGTCTGCGGGGTTAGAAATACAGTAATAACTATTTGGTCTTTTATTTTCATTAAGTTTTAAAAAAGTACCGTTCTTTATTAGTTGATCGGTCATTTCCCGGTATTCTTCATCAGAACCGTTACACCAATAAACAGAATCCGGTTTGCACATATCCGCCATCTGATTAACCCATTCGATCAACTCTTTGTTTATAGTCATAAACACCCTTTCCCTTATTAAAAGATAATATATTTTATGGAGCTGTTTTATAGCCCAAGTATATGGTTTTAACCTATTGAAGCTTTTTTAGTTTTAGCTTACCCAGGAATTTGATTCCGCCTGCTAAATAATTAGCGAAGTTTGGGCAAAAATAAAAAAAAAATATCTTAATAGCCTGAAATTATTTTTAAATTTTGTGATTTAGACATCATGCAAGGTAAAAACAATTTTTATCCGGTTAAATGCGAAGATAGACTACGAAGTAAAAAATTTTTAAAAGTAAAATTTTATCAATTTCATCTTAATATTTTTAGTAAATTTGACATCAAAAAACTAAGTGAAGTTGTTTGCTTACAATATTACAAATACTAGGTAAGAAGGTTCTGGATTTTTTTCAGGAAATTGGGCAAATAGCAACTCTTTTCTGGGGAATAATCAAAAGCTTTAAAACAATTCCTAAAAGCAGAAAAATAATTTTTTTCCAGATGGAGCATATTGGTGTTAATTCACTTCCGTTGGTTTTAATAATTGCAGTATTTACAGGTGCGGTTGCCGCCTGGCAGGCAGCTTACCAATTAAAAGGAATTGCGCCGCTATCTTTTCTCGGCGGTTCCACAAGCCGTGCTATTATAACAGAACTTGGTCCTGTGCTTACCGGAATTGTGATTGCCGGAAGAGTTGGTGCATCAATTGCCGCTGAACTGGGAACAATGAAAGTAACCGAACAAATTGATGCTCTGGAAACAATGGCAATAAGCCCTGTAAGATATTTGGCAATGCCCAGGTTTCTTGCCTCGGTAATTATGTTGCCTTTGCTGGTTGTTTTTGCCGACGCCATAGCTGTGTTCGGCGCTTATATAGTATCTAATTATTTCCTCGGTGTTTCATTCGCGGTTTTTTTCCAATCGGTAAAAAGATTTTTTGTTGTTCCTGATTTAGTTGCCGGATTAATCAAAACAGTATTCTTCGGTGCAGTAACC
>DAIERC010000160.1 GCA_027347125.1 Ignavibacteriales bacterium | reverse complement strand
CGGTTATTAACAGCGCTATTATTCCCAAAGCAAAAGGTGATGAAGATAAAATAGCTTCGGGTTTGCATACATTGCATGAAGAAGATCCTTCTTTTAGTGTAAAGTTTGATCCGGAAATTTCTCAGACAATTGTTTCAGGACAGGGCGAACTTCAACTGAGCCTTGCCGTAAAAAGATTGAAAGAAAGATACGGCGTTGACGTTGATATGGTTGAGCCGCGAATTCCTTACAGAGAAACAATCAAGGGCCGTGTTGAGGATGCCGAATACAAACATAAAAAACAGTCCGGCGGGCGCGGTCAATACGGCCATGTTCATTTTAAAATGGAACCGCTGCCCAGAGGTAAAGAATTCGAATTTGTAAACGCAATTGTTGGCGGTGTTGTTCCCGGCAGGTTTATTCCCGCAATAGAAAAGGGTATAATTGAAACAATGCAGAAGGGAGTAATTTCTGGCAACCAGGTAGTTGACGTTAGAGTTACCCTATTCGACGGAACATTTCACGACGTTGATTCAGATGAAATGTCGTTTAAGATTGCCGCTTCACAATGCTTTAAGAAAGGTATGCTGGAATCCAAACCGTGTTTGCTAGAACCGATATACACAATTGAAGTAACGGTTCCCGAAGAATACATGGGCGATGTAATGGGTGATATTTCCAGCCGCCGTGGTAAAATTCTTGGTATGGATTCAGACGGGCATTTCCAGATAATAAAAGCTCAAGTGCCGCTGGCTGAATTATACAAATATTCATCTACCTTAAGAAGTCTAACATCTGGCCGCGGTGCCCACAGGCGCCAGTTCTCGCACTACGAAGAAGTGCCGCGTGAAGTTGAACAAAAAATTATTGATGAATATAACAAGTCCAGAGAAGAAGGTCATTAAATTTAGAGGCGGCTTAATGCCGCCTTACTTTTATATATTGAGGTAACATGGAAAAATTATGGTCGCCCTGGCGTTCGCAGTATATCGATTCGATAAAGGAAAATAAAAAAGACAAAGGCTGTATTTTCTGCCAGATGGCCGAAGAAGATGCGGATGATGTTAGTAATTTAGTAATTGACAAAGGTAAATATACATTTACAATCCTTAACCTTTACCCGTATAATAACGGTCATTTAATGGTTGTGCCTTACAGGCATACAAACAATTTTTCTTCGATAACCGGTGAAGAAAGTGCAGAGGTTTTTCAAAAACTTCAGCTTGCCGAAAAAGCACTTAAAGACGTAATGAACCCCGAAGGCTTTAACATGGGCGCCAACCTCGGCAAAGTAAGCGGCGCCGGCATAGACGAACATATTCATTTCCACCTGGTTCCTAGGTGGAACGGAGATACTAATTTTATGCCCGTTCTAGGAGAAGTTAAAGTTATATCGCAGGATTTATTGATGACAAAAAAAAATTTAAGAAACGCTTATACAAAATTACTCGGTTAAACAACCGCTTTTAATAAAGCTTGTAAATAAAATTTTAATCAGCAATCGATAAGCTTCCGCCAGTTATTTAAAATACCTTCGCATAATTTTATATGAAACTTTTATTACCGCTATTTATAATATTTTTTACTTCGTTTTTAATTCTATCATGCGCTAGTAATAACAAAAAAAATTCCGGCTACGAAATAAAGAACGGCTTAATCTACAAAACCGGAAGCAGCTTACCTTTTACAGGCACCGAAAAGGTAATAGTTCAAAATAAAACTATGGAGTATGAGGTTGTTAACGGCAAGAAGCAAGGCAGCTTTAAAATATCCGGCGCAAACGGTAACCCCGTCATGATCGGCACGATAGTTAATAATAAGAATGAGGGATTATGGCGGTATTATTATGCCGATGGGAAAATAGAAAGCGAAGGTT
>DAIERC010000131.1 GCA_027347125.1 Ignavibacteriales bacterium | reverse complement strand
TTCCTATACCAGGTTTTTTAATATGATTTTTTAAAATTGCTCGTCTGCACAAACGTCATGATTAAATTTTAATAAGTCGACTTTTAAAATATACTATTATGACTTTAATAAAATTATTTTCTTCAAGAATATTTAGCCGTTGTTATGTACAAGCAAATATAAGAACTTGGAAAAAGATTTGAAGTGTTGAAAATAATAGAATTGTCCCTCTGCCTTTTTAAATAAGAATCGAAATGTTCATAGCGGAGCGCAAAAAAGCCGTACTATTTTTTACACGTATTAGCCTGTTGTGTGAATTAGATTAAAAACCGTTAAAGCCGTTAGAATTTACTAAATGCAATATTTATTTTGAATGAGCCATGAATTGATATTTCGGTTTTTCATCCTAAAATTTATTTTGGAAAGCAACGCGTCTTTAAAGCTTTCATGAATTATTTTAACAAAATCATTTTTTTTACCGCGGTATTTTCCGCTGTTTTTAATTTGTAAAAATAAACACCGCTAGGCAGTGAAGCAGCGTTAAATATTACCTTGTAATCGCCTTGTGTTTTTTGTTCGTTCACCAATGTGGTTATTTCCCGCCCCAAAATATCATAGATTTTTAACGACACATACCCGCTTTTCGGAATTTGATATTTAATAACCGTAGCAGGATTAAACGGGTTGGGATAATTCTGCTGAAGATTGAAAGTGAGCGGAACGATATCGCCGTTGTTGACCACGCTGGTAATTATTTGTTGATATTTAGCCCTGGCGCTTTGCACCGAATTTCTCAGATCGCTAAGACTGGCTCCGGCAGCCAAAGAAAACGCCACCTTAACCGTATCGCTAGGTTGAATATTGTACGGCCCCGCTGAAGTAACTTCGGATATATCGCCAGGCCCGGCTGATGTTTTCCCGATTTTATCAGATAGTGCTTTCCATTTTTCGGCGAAACTAAATCCGTCGTAAATTGAAAATCCTCCCAGGCTTGAACTATCGGAACCGTCGTTCATTATCGCCCAGAATCCGTAATCGGTTGAAGAAATAAGCGCGGTTGCTACCCATGTATTAAAATTATTGTGATACGCATACCCGAAATTATCATGGGAATCGTAAGCCATATTATCATCCTGGCCGTCTATAAGATCCCAGTCGCAAAAGATACCGGCATAAAAGTTTGATATTGCGGCGGCGCCATCATTAATAAAATTATATTTTAAAATTACATAATTATTATCCGGAGCGGCAGAATATGAATATGTTTCCAGCTTAGTGGTGATACCCAATTTACTTGAGCCTGCATTTTGGTCGTTAAAAACAGCTACACCCTGCTCAACATCAGAATTATTTTTTCTAAACGCAAAAGGTTGTAAGGTATAAAAGGAAGTATCCTTATAATTCTGGTCTGAGCCCCTGGCTTCATCTTCAAGAAGAGTTGGTGATGTTCCCATCATAAGCGCGCCTTCAAATAACAAATTATTACCTGACTGAAATTTAAATCCTTCGCCCTGCACGTTTGTTGGATAATCATTAAAACCAAAATTACCTGTGCCGTTTATTGTAACGGCAATATTGTTTTTAGCCTGTGTCAGGTAAGAAGGGTTAACGCTAATTTCAAAAAGCTGAAAGTCGGAATAACCGCTCGCGCTGTAATTAAGTCTTAATAGAAGCTTCTCGTCGGTTGGCACCGAGCTGCTTAATTGTATTGTAAAAAGCGAAGCATCGTTATTTGTAGAATCGAGAGTACCAATATAGTTTTTGCCGAAACTATTATTTACAACCGTGGCATATGGGCTCATGCTTTGAAGAGTAACATTTAAGTTATTAACGGGGTTTAAATAATTTGTAAATACAATTTTAATTCCTACTGTTTCACCGGGTTCAAAATTCTCATCGCCGTTTCCGCCGGGCACTGCGTCGGTAGGTTGAATATTAACCGCTCTTACAGATATTGAGTTTGTATCCGTTAACGCTTTATAAGCGTTTATTCTTCCGCTACCGAGCATATATTCGTAACCGGTATTTAAAGAATCAATGTTATCGCAGTTAACGCGTATCTGCTCGGCTACTTGAAGCGGGGTATAGTTTGGAAATTTTGCAAATACCAGCGCAGCCAAACCGGAAACTTGCGGGGCAGAGAAAGATGTGCCGTCGCCCGGAGCTAAAGTATCCGGTTGAAAAGTAGAAAAAATATTTTCACCAGGAGCGCACACATCGATATAACTACCGTAATTTGAAAACGTACTCCGAACATCGTTACTGTTTGTGGCGGCCACACATAAAACCCCGCTATAAGCGGCGGGATATTCTTTAATGTCGGTATTATCGTTACCGGCAGCAACAACAACAAGTGCGCCTTTGGAAATTGCGTAATTGATTACATCCTGTTCCGCCTGCGAATATCCGCCGCCGCCCCAGCTGCAATTTATAACCTTCGCGCCGTTATCCGCGGCGTACTTTATTCCCTCAAAGCCATATACAATTAATGAACGACCATACGCATCAACATAATCACCTTCGGCAACTTTAACAGGCATAATCTTAGATTTAAAACCGATTCCGGCAACTCCAATCCCGTTGTCTGTAACGGCAGAAGCAACGCCGGCAACCAAAGTACCGTGCTCAGGCTTATCTTCAATCGGGTTAGAATCCGGAGTAGGATTTCCCATCCCATCGCCGGTACCGCCAAAATCCCAGCCGATTGAATCGTACCTAATTCCATCTGTATCCGCCGCCCAGTTGGTTTTTATATCGCTCCAGTTGTGCCAGATATTCGCGTAAAGATCCGGATGAGGCCAGTCAACGCCGGTATCAACAATTCCAATAACCACAGAGGTATCGCCTTTGGTTACATTCCACGCCTCGTACATATGATCCTTTTGAAGGAAATACTGTTCATTTATTTTGGGATCATTGGGAATATACAAAGTATCAAACAGCCTGCGAACAAATTTTGGTTCGGCCCATTCCACATTGCTAAGCTGTTTTAGTTTCGATGCAACTTTATAAGGATTTTCATCTGTTCCGTAATTTATCTGCATAATGCGGTTAAGCCCCGTAGGATCGCTTTGGGAATCGTTAGAAAAAATTCGCTTTGCGGAAGTAAATTTAAATTGACCGAAATTAAGGTTCAGTTCGGACAAAATATTTTGACTTTTCTGTAGAACTCCGGCGGAGGTGCTTTTTAATTTTATTACAACCGTGTTCGGCAAATATAATTGGTTACTATTCTTTATAATTTTAACCGACTTCTTAGGTGAACCGGCACCGATAAAGAGAAATAAAGTAGTAGATAACATAATGATCTTAAAGGCGAGCAGTCTGATATTTTTTATTTTCATATGGGATAAGGTATTTTCCAAACTTGTTAATTTGCTTTTCTAATTATATCAAAACCGATTATAAATACCAATTATGCAGATCAAAATAGAAGATAAATTTCGATCCGGTTGTGGCAAACAATACACGAATAGTTTGGGTATAGTTTCAGAATTTTCACTACCTGATCCATAATTGCTTTAAAAACACAAACCCGGTTAACATAATTAACCGGATTTTGATAAAGGAAATTCTTTATATAATTAAATAAGCTTAAACTTAACCGTAACCAACGCTTGAATTGTTAATACTCTCCAGCTGAAATCGGATTGAACTTTGGTTAGACCATAACCGAATGACACTTGAGGAGTTACATCAAGGTTTCCGACAGGAATATTATAGCCACCGCCAACCTTTAGCGCAAAACGAACCAGCATGTTTTGCAGCGAACCCTTTTGATGGGTTGTTGAGTTATTACTTTGATACGGCGACGGGAAAGTTTCTGTAGTCGTATTATCGTAAGAGCTTTCTACGTTAAAACCGACGGCAGGTCCGGCAAACAGGAAAATGGGGCTTCTCGGTAATTTATATTTAAACAAAGGCTCAATCATAAAATAAGCCAAGCTCACAGAAGTTTCGGTAGAAACACTAGAGCTAACCGGGTTACCATAATTATCGTAATACTGGTTTGATCCGGATACGGTAGTGGAGCCGCTTCTGTTATCGTAGAATTGCACATTTGTTATTAAGCCTATTGTGGGAGTGAAATCCATATCAACCTGTCCACCCAGCACAATACCGAACCCCGTACCGGTTTGTGATAAATCTGAACCGGTATGTATATTATAATTTAAACCAAGCGAAGGACCCAGCTTTAGCCTAAATTGTCCATACGACGAGCTAAAGGAAGCCAACACAAGGCTTAAAGAAACGACAAGAGCAGTAGAAAATTTTTTCATATTATAACTCCTCCTTATTAAAAATATGATTGAGCCACATATATTATCGAAAAAAATTCCTATTAAGTTAGAAAATTTTTCTATTAATTTACAATTGCTCCATCGCATTTATATTAGCGGTGATCGTTTTATCAAGATCTTCTTTTGTATGCGCGGTAGAAACAAACGCCGCTTCAAACTGTGCCGGGGCAAGGTAAATGCCGTTTTGAAGCATTTTTGAGAAATATTTGCCATAAAGTACCGTATTAGATTTTACGGCCGTTTTATAATTATTTACCGGCTCTTCAACAAAAAACAACGTCATCATAGAACCCACCCGGTTTAAAGCATAATTTTTATTTAAAGTTTTCAACCCACCTTTCAATCCTTTTTCAAGGTAAGATGATTTTTCTTCGAGCTCATCATAAACTTCAGGATGCGCTTTTATGTAACTGAGAGCTGCGTAACCGGCCGCCATAGCCAGCGGGTTTCCGCTTAGGGTTCCCGCTTGATAAACCGGCCCGGCTGGCGCAACCATTTCCATAATTTCTCTTTTACCGCCGAAAGCTCCCACTGGCAATCCGCCGCCAATTATTTTACCGAATGTTGTCATATCCGGTTTCACATCTAGTAACTGCTGCGCGCCGCCTTTGGCAACACGAAAACCCGTCATCACTTCATCAAAAATTAAAACAATCCCTTCTTCGCTGCATAATGTCCTAAGTTGTTTTACAAAATTATTATCGGCTTTTACTACGCCCATATTTCCGGCAACCGGCTCAATAATTACCGCGGCTATTTCACCCTTGTTTTGTGCGATTAAATTTTTAACCGATTCTATGTCGTTATAATCTGCAAGAAGCGTGTCAGCTGCGTTGCCTTTTGTAACGCCCGGGCTTGTTGGAATGCCCAAAGTTAAAGCTCCCGAACCTGCTTTGATTAAAAAATAATCCGCGTGGCCGTGATAACAGCCTTCAAACTTTATAAATTTTTCTCTTCCGGTAAAACCGCGCGCAACACGAATTGCGCTCATTGTTGCTTCGGTACCGCTGTTAACCATTCTTACCATTTCTACCGAAGGAACCAGTCCGGTTATTAATTTTGCCATTTCAACTTCAAGTCCGGTGGGAGCGCCGAAACTTGTTCCGCTTTCCAACGCTTGCTTTAACGCATCAACAATAAACGGCGGGTTGTGGCCGAATAAATGCGGGCCCCAGCTGCCGATATATTCTATGTACTCATTGCCGTCAACATCAATTATTTTAGAGCCGCTTCCTTTTTTTATAAACAACGGGCTGCCGCCAACCGCTTTAAATGCGCGTACGGGGGAGTTTACTCCTCCCGGTATATATTTTTTTGCTTCTTCAAATAAACTGCTACTTTTCTTTGTTTCCATTTTTGCTATCCAATATTTTAATTTCAAATTTAATAATATAAAAAACGTTATGTAAGATAATTCTTACATAACGTTGTTGTTTTTCAATTTTAAAACACCCGCAACCGAAAAAAATTTTTTTATCTTTCCCCGAACAAAATATTATAATCTTTTTCTTTTCCCAGCTTCCACCAAGATGCGGGAATTACCTTCCAGTTACCCAACGCCGCCGGTGTAACCGTTTTCTTTTTTTCAATCCACTTCATCAAATAATATCTCAAATCTTTTTGCGTCGAATTAATTATGCGTTTTGAAATTTCTCCTTTGGGAATTCCTGCGCCAAGTGTTAAATGCCCGCCGCCGCCGTTACCGCGGTAAGAATTAACGGCAACGGTATAAATTTTATTCATGTCGAAAGGCTTTCCATCAGCCATTGAAATAATATTGATTCTGTGTCCGGCAGGCTTTGATACATCAACAGTATATTTAATTCCAGCCGCGGATGAAAAATTATAGTAACTTGAGGCAAGCTGCGGCCGGCCGTTTCGGTAATCTATTTTGCCGTCTTCAGCGGTTTTAAAATATAAAAGATGGTCGGCGCTGTCTTTCATTGTGTTGAACCATTTTCCGTAAGAGTATTCAAGATAATCTTTAATTTCTTTACCGCTCATCTTCATAGTGTAAAGAAGATTTTCGTACTTGTAAAGATTAAACATATCCCTTACGTAAACCGTGCCTTTTTTTATTTCTGCGTTAAAGGAAAGCGGGTCGGCAAAGGAAATATCTGCATGGGAAATATTAAGCTGAATTTCTTGCACAAGGTCAACAAACGGTGAATCGCCAAAAAGGGATTCCCTGCTGGAAATTGTTTTTGTAAATGTTCCGATAGGTTTCGACACATAATTTTTTACTTCCTCAACAACCGGCGCAAATTTTTTCATATATGCTTCGTCGGGCTTATAATTTTTAGACTCAATTACTTTCCCAGTAATTTCTTTTTGCCATTTGCCCGAGTTCTTATCGAAAATCATTTTTATGTCGGCTTCCGTTGCGGTGCGCGCCGCGTTAATTGTGCCGAGTATTAAAACATTTTTTCCTTCGGTGTTCTTAACCGTAAAATTCCAGCCATGATGATCATGGCCGACAAAAACCACATCAAAGCCGGGAACTTTTTCCGCAACAAGCCGGGAAGCATTTTCATTTTTCGGTGTTTCTGCCGTTTGTCCGTTATAGTTTGCTTCAACGCCTGAATGGAAAAGGCCGATTAAAAGATCCGGCTTTTCTTTTTCTTTAATTATCTTCACCCATTTTGCGGCCGTTGTTACCATGTCGTCAAACTCAATACCGTTCCAAATTTTTTCTGGAAGCCAATTAGGAATCCATGGCGTAATTAAACCGAGCACCGCAATTTTAATTCCGTTTCGTTTAATTATTGTATACGGTTTAAAATACGGTTTACCGGTTTTGATATTTACCGCGTTGGCGGCAAGCCAGGGAAAATCAAATTCTTTATCCAGCTTATCGTAAACCGGATGCCCCGGTTCGATGTCGTGGTTTCCAACCGTACCGGCGTCGTATTTCATATAATTCATTACCTGCGCGCAAATATGAGTCGAGTTGGTTTTTTCAAAATTATAATAATAAACAATCGGCTGGCCTTGAAGAATATCTCCGTCGTCAAGAAGAACAACATGCTGGCTTTTATCGGCGCGCTGTTCTTTTACATAAGTATAAATCTGTGCGAGCGAGGTATTAATATTTTTGTTGTTAATAAAATCATAAGGAAACAAGGAACCGTGTACATCGCTGGTTTCGATAAATTTTAGATTAACCGTTTGCGCCGGCAAAAAACCGGAAGAAAAGATCATCAACAAAAAAGCGATTAGGGCGGAATGAAAATATTTCTTATTCATTTGATATCCGTTTGTGAAAAGTTTGAACGAAGATTTTTTTTATAATTGCTATCTGTATGTAAATGCTTTAATATTTTCATACAGGTAGCAAATGTAAAATTTATTTTACGCAGACAAAATTAAAAAATATTTCCCTTTTTAAACCGTATTATACTGAAAATATTTATGACCGCGGACATGCCGAGCAATACTCCTACGTATGGAAGTATCTCAATTGTATTTGCTCCGCGCCAGAGTACATCAAGAAAACCCTCAACCGACCAATACACCAACGTTCCTTTGCTTAACGCCTGAATAAACGGCGGTAGTATAAAGGTAGGGAACCACGCCCCGCCAATTGCACTCATTACTAAGATAATGAATGTTCCGAGCCCGTTTGCCTGCGCCGATGTTTTACTTACGGCCGCAATCAGCATTCCGAATGCAGTGCAAGCCGAAGCCGCGGCAATTATCATCAGCATCAGGTTAAAGAAATTTGAAAATATATCAATATTAAAAAGTAAGTATCCCATAAAAAAAAGAACCAAGAGCTGAATAACGCCTAGAGATATATTGTAAAGATATTTACTCCACAAAATATCCGTCCTTGATACCGGTGAGGAAAGAATTCTTAATATAACCCCGCTCTTATTTTCATCAAATAACGATGTGGATGCGCCGGTAAGAGCGAACAGAAGGAACATCATTGCCCAGCCGCCCACACTGCGCGTTGCGTTGGGATTGTTTACTTCTTTGCCTACAAGCTGTTCTTTATCCAGCTGTAAAATATCTTTAAAAACATTAGCCGTTTTTTTCGAGGTATCCGCGTCGGAAGTATCTTCGTCAAAATTAAAATTTGTCCAATTTAAAATTTTTGATGTATCAACCCCGTAATACTGGCTAACAAGCGAAGCTATTTTTTTGTTAAACATAATTCCTTTTTGCTCACCCAAATATTCTTTTGCCTTGTGCTGCATGCTTGCCATAAAAATACCGGGCATTTGCATCATCACCGTTTGTTGTAAAAGTCCTTCTATAATCTGCATCTCCATTTGGTTTTTAGGATCATAGTAAAATTTAATTTTGAAGGATGTGGACGTATCGGTAAAAGCGTCTTCGGGAAGCACCAGGGCGGCAGAAATATTTCCTTTAATTACATAATCTTTTATGGAATTAGTATCAAACTTAATCACGTTACCTTTGTCGTCGGTATAATTTTTTACCAATTTAAAAGTTTTTGTTGTATCAAGAACCGATTCCAATTTCTTGGCAATTTTGTTATTGCTGTTATTTACAAATCCTATTCGTATGCCGGTAGGCGCAGTATCGGGGCGCCCGAATATGGAGCCGAAAATATATATTAATACAACGGGCACAAGAAATGTTAAACTTACCGCAGGTTTATCTAACCAAAAAAGTTTGTAATCTTTTTTTATTAAATGAAAAATTGTTTTCAATCTCTTAACCTCCTGCCGGTTAAATGAAGGAATAATGCTTCAAGCGTAGGTTTATGTAGGTCAATGGAATTGTAATCTATTCCGTGCTCTTCCATCGCTTTGAAAAAATCGGAAAGTTTTAGATGGTCAAACGGTTTCAGTTCATACTTTTCCTGTTCGTTAAGCAGTTTACCGAACGATTTGAAAAGCTCAAGCTTCGATTCGGTTGTTTTGTTTTTGTTAATCAAAATGGTCTGTTCATACGGAAGCAGTTGAAGAAGTTCGTCCAGCGTGCCCGAAGAAATAATTTTACCGGAATCGATAATTGCAATCCGGCTGCAAAGTCTTTCGGCTTCTTCCATGTAATGGGTTGTATAAATTATCGTTTTCCCTTCTTCATTAAGCTTAACAAGATAATCGAATATCGCATTGCGCGATTGCGGATCAACGCCAACCGTAGGCTCGTCGCATAGCAGAACTTTAGGATTATGAAGAAGGCTGGCGGCAATGTTCAACCGTCGTTTCATTCCGCCCGAAAAGTTTTTTACTTTGTCTTTACGTCTTTCATAAAGTTGAACCCGGTTTAAATTTTCGGCAATAACCGCGCGTAAAAGATTTTTTCTTATTCCGAATAACGAACCGAAAATTTCCAGATTTTCAAATGCCGTTGCGTCGTCATAAAGCGCAATAGATTGCGGAACAAAGCCGATCTGTTTTCTTACCGCAAGGTTATGCTGAGAAATTTTTTCTTCATCAATGTATATGTCGCCCGCATCTGCGCCAATGTAACCGATCATAAGATTCATCAAAGTAGATTTGCCGGCGCCGTTTGGGCCCAGCAACCCGAAAAATTCCTTATCTTTAATTTCCAACGAAACATCATTAAGCGCGGTTACGGAAGGAAATTTTTTGGTTACGTTTTTAATTGATATCATAATAGTTTTGTGTTGATTTTACTTCGGTTTGAATTGACTGAAATTAAAATAACTATTGCCGCAGTTTAATAAAAGAAAAATTTGATGTGCGGAATATTGGGCGGGCGGACGGAAATTGTGCACGGCGGTAATTGTATGAGACGCAATGGTGTCGAAAAACTTACATGAACCTTTTTATAAATCAGATTACACGCAGGATTAACTTGCTTAAGAAAACTTACTTTATTCATGGCGTTCATTTCAAACCCAAATCACTCGTTGTTTTGTAGCACACAAATTTCGGGAATTTAGAATTTCAAACTATTAAATTATTCCCGCTTGCTGATAAAAATTTTTACTTATCCCTTATTTAATAATAGCTAAGGTATGATTATGAAAACTATTAAATACCTAATTGCATTTGTTTTGGTGCTGCTCAGCGTTGGTAATACTTCTGCGCTTCCGCGTTTTGCTTTGCGGATGGGCGCGCAATGTTCAGATTGTCATGTTGATCCAACCGGCGGTGGAATGAGAAACAAAGGCGGATGGCATTACGGCCTGCGCGTTCTTCCGCTGTATTCGCCGCGGGAAAGGGATCAAAACCTTACTATGGATGACTTAATAGGAAAAAATATTCAGTTCGGTTTTGATTATCGCACCCAATATCTTTATTCACAGGCGCTTTCAAAAACCGCCTTCCAGAAAATGCAAGGCTCGGTTTATTTGAATGCAAAGATTATGGACAGCATAGATATTTATGCCAATTATGATTTTGTAAATGCAAACTGGGAAGGCTTCGCCGTTGCACACATTCTTCCCAACCGCAGCTATGTTAAGGCCGGCACTTTTGTTCCGGATTACGGCGTAATGCTCGACGACCATACCGCTTATACCCGCGGAGGAGATATGGGTTATCTTTTTGCAACCAATACAAGGCAGGGTTTAATTTACGATCCGCGTTACAATGTAACCGGTGTTGAACTTGGATTTAATATTTCGGATTTCGGATCGTTTACCGTAAGCGCCGGCAGCCCGGTCTCGCTCAATTTTGACTCAGACCCAACGTATACGGCAAGCCTTAAATTTTCACCGGTAATAGAAAATACGGTCGCTTTAATGTTCGGCGGCTCGTTTACAACTTTTAAGGGGCCTTTAATCTACACCCAGGTTCCATCCGAGCATAAGGTAAATATGTACGGCGGATTTCTCGGATTCGGGGTTGGAGATTTTACATTGATCGGTGAATATGATATTGCGCGTGATTATATTTTGGTCGGAACAAACTCAAGCGCACAAATGGTTGAGGCTTCTTACGTGCTGATGAAAGGCCTGGAAGCGCTTGTCCGTTACGATCGGTTTGACCCGAATACTTCAATAACCGGCGATGATGTTTCCAGGGTTGTAACAGGCTTCAGTTTTTATCCTTTCAGTTTTATGGAAGTTATTCCGGAGTACAGGTTTCAGTTTGATCCTGCGCCGCCCGGCCAGCCGAAACCAAAAGATAATTCCGCTTTGCTTCAATTTCATTTCTATTATTAGAATTATTCGTAGAAATTCCGCTTGTTATGTAGGAACTTGATT
>DAIERC010000124.1 GCA_027347125.1 Ignavibacteriales bacterium | reverse complement strand
ATGCAATGGATATTGAAAAAATACTTTGCGAAGGAAAGAATTGCTTACCTGTTTTTAATTGGGTTTTGCTCGGTATCGGTGAAGACGGTCATACGGCTTCTCTGTTTCCCGGGAAAAATCTTTTGTTTATTTATTCTAATATCGTGGGCGTTACACAACATCCGGTAAGTGGCCAAAAAAGAATTTCTCTTACAAAAGAAGTTCTTAACAATGCGGAAAAAATTACATTCCTTGTTACCGGAAAGGGCAAAGCCAAAATACTTTCCGAAATAATTTTCGGCCATCCCGTCAGTAAAAATTATCCTGCCGCAGAAATAAAACCCGTAAACGGTACAATTGATTGGATGATGGATAAAGATGCTGCATTTTACTTATAGCAAATTTATTTCCATATTTGTTACGACTTTTTAGAATTTTGCGCTTTGGTTTATCAAAAAGAAAGAAATGCTTCTAAATCCAAAATTATTTGAAATAAATACAAGAGTATGGATCAAACAATTCGATAAGGGGATTAAACTTACCGAAATACCGATTAGTATCTGGGAATCATTTGCAGGAAAAGGGATTGATATAATTTGGCTGTTAGGTGTGTGGGAAACATGCCCCGGCTTAATTGAAAAATGCTGCTTTTCACCTGACCTTGTTGCTTCGTATTCGAGAAGTTTAAAAGATTGGACAAATGAAGATGTAATTGGTTCTCCGTTTGCCATTAATGATTATAATGTTAATCCGCAATTCGGCAATTGGGATGATCTTAAAAAGCTTCGTCAAACTCTAAATAAACTAGGGCTAAAATTATTTATAGATTTTATTCCGAACCATTTTAGCGCGGGCTCTAAGCTGTTAAACACTAATCCCGAAATATTTTTACAAGCCGACAGGGAACTTTACGAAAGAGACCCGTTCACTTTTTTCCAGGCCGGTTCAAGTGGAAAATATTTTGCTCATGGCCGCGATCCGTTATTTCCCGCCTGGACGGATACTGCTCAAGTAAATTATTTCAATCAGCAGGCCAGGGACTTTATGACCGGTACACTATTAAAACTTACGGAAGTTTGCGACGGCGTAAGATGCGATATGGCGATGCTGCCGTTGAATAATGTTTTTGAAAATACATGGCTCGGCGTTCTTAATAAAACCAGTTTTACAAAACCAAAAGATGAATTCTGGAAAACCGCTATTGAAAAAGTAAAAGAACACTCTCCCGGTTTTATTTTTATGGCCGAAGCTTATTGGGATCTTGAATGGGATTTGCAACAACTTGGTTTTGATTTTACTTACGACAAACGTTTAACTGACCGTTTGGCAGCATACGATTTGCCCGGCGTAAAAGCGCACCTGATGGCTGATAACGATTATCAATTAAAATCGGTTCGTTTTTTAGAAAACCACGATGAAGTGCGTGCCGTTTCCAAGTTTGGTAAGAAACAATCGTTTGCCGCTGCTATTCTGATTAGCACGATACAGGGAATGAAGTTTTATTACGAAGGCCAGTTTGACGGGAAAAAAATAAAACTTCCTTTGCAACTTGGGCGCGAGCCTGAAGAAAAAATTTCCCGTTCTTTAACCGAGCATTACAATAAAATATTAAGAATCACAAAAGAAAATATATTCAGAGACGGCCGGTGGGTTTTGCTTGAGCCGGAACCGGTTTCAAACAATAATTTTTCTTCCGAATTTATTTTTGCATGGCATTGGAAACTCGGAAGAGATAACAGGGTAATAGTAATTAATTATTCCGATAACGTTGCTTATTGCCGGTTAAAATTTGAACTTAAGTCAGCTAGTAAAGAATTACGTCTAACCGATTTATTAACAAACGAAGAGTACAACCGTTCGGTTCAAGAAATCCAATCATTAGGATTATATGTGGAACTTAAATGCTTTCATAGCCATATTTTTTCCTTCACACTTTAATACCATTTTGTAAAAATTTTTATATTTGTCTTCCCGTTTGCTTAAATTAAAAAAATAATAGAATATTTTATTTCAGAATAAAACCGGCATTAATGAAAACGGTTGCCATCATACCTGCTTTTAACGAAGAGAAATCTATAGCGAAGGTAATCAAAGATATTCCCGCGGATATTGTTGAGCGAATAATAGTAGTTAATAATAACTCAACCGATAATACGGTTAACGAAGCGGAAACAGCCGGCGCTATAGTTTTACACGAGTCATTTCAGGGCTACGGAGCATCATGCTTAAAAGCAATAGACTATTTAAAAGATAAAGAGTATGATCTTGTTCTTTTTTTGGATGGCGATTTTAGTGATTACCCTGAAGAAGCCGCGTTACTGTTAGAGCCAATTATTTCCGGAGATTATGATTTTGTTCTCGGCAGCCGCGTGCTAGGTGAAAGAGAAAAAGGCGCTCTTCCTGTGCAATCACGCATCGGCAGTATATTTGCCCGCTTTTTAATAAAAATATTCTGGGGTATTAATTATACCGACCTAGGCCCTTTCCGCGCAATAAAATATGATAAGTTAATCGCACTACGCATGACGGATAAATGGTACGGCTGGACTGTTGAAATGCAAATAAAAGCGGCAAAAAGAAAATACAAAATTAAAGAGGTGCCGGTCAGTTACCGCAAGCGCATCGGTAAATCAAAAGTTACCGGCACTATAAAAGGTACCGTTATGGCAAGTTTAATAATAATGAAGACGATATTTGTCGAGCTTTTTAAAGATTAAGGTTTTAATAAAGTATGCTGATGATAAAAAACAATAAAGCGATTATAATTTTTTGCCGTTATCCTGTTGAAGGAAAAGTAAAAACAAGATTGGCCGCTGATTACGGAAATAAATTTGCGTCTGCGTTTTACCGTTTAAGCGCCGAGCACACATTTGAACAATGCAGAAAATTAATTCCTTCGGGAATAAATGGCTGTATTTATTTCTCCGATAAAAACGTAGAAAGCGATGTAAGAAAATGGATAGGAGAAGGCTTTGAATATCATCCTCAAAAAGGCAATAACCTGGGCGAACAAATGTCAGACGCATTTTGTACAATGTTTAGCAAGGGCATAAATTACGCCGTAATAATCGGAACTGATATACCCGATATTTCGGACGAACTTATAAGGCGCGCGTATAAGCTATTGGATAATAATGATTTTGTTATCGGTCCCGCAAATGACGGCGGTTTTTATCTTCTCGGAATGAAAAATTTTTATCCGGGTTTGTTTGATGATATCAACTGGAGTACAAGCAGTGTTTACGGAGAGTTAGTTGAAAAAATATTAAGACAAAATTTAAAATTTGCAAACATGGAAGTTTTAACCGACATAGATACCAAAGCCGATCTTAAAGAATGGCTGGCTAAAG
>DAIERC010000121.1 GCA_027347125.1 Ignavibacteriales bacterium | reverse complement strand
ATTTAGCGTAAGTTTCAAGCTGCGATATCGAATACTGCTTTGTTTTGTATTCCTCGATGAACTCTTTACCTTTTTCCGAAAGACCTTTTTTAATAAAACCGGTATATTCCGATTCGCCGAAAGGTTCGGTAAACCGCTTGTCATTTATTTGCAGCGAGTTCTCAACACCGTCGAAGTCAAAATCCTTCAACTCGTTTTCATAAAAATCTTTTGAGCTTTCAATTCCAAGTTGTCCAACGTGAATTAAAAAATCCTCTTTGGAATAAATTATGTTCTCATAATCCTTTTCGTTTTTGGCTTTGGTTTTAAATAAGCCGGTAAACTCACTTAAGAAATTGGATTGAACCAATTCCTTTCTATCTTCCTGAGCCGGGTAGGTTAAGTATAAATGCTCTTTCCATGAGCACAAGGATTGATAGAAATGATATCGCTCTTCCGTATGATGATTTTTTTCGTTTCTTGCATATGAACCGCTGAAAAAAATTTCGGGAGTATAACGCGTCGGCAAATCGCCGTCGCATAACCCCGAAATAAAAAGATAATCGAATTGCAGACCTCTAATTTCGTTTAATGTTGTTACCTGAATTCCGTAGCCGGGTTTTTCTTTAATATTGTAGCGGGAAGAAGCTACTATTGTACGAAGATTATTTAAAAAGAAAATTAACGGAAATCTTTTCTTTTTATCGAATTCCATTCCAAGCAGTTCAAACACTTCGTCAACTTCAGCAAGAAAAGTATTTATGGCTTTTATGTTCTCTTCAATTGCAGTACCGTTATTGTTTATAAGCTTTGCCGGAAGATTTAATGTATAAATAAGGCTAACAAGGTTATCCCTGAATTCCGACAGCGTAAGTTGTTTGCCGAACGGCGCAAGGTTTTTAGTTAATACTTTTATATCGTTCAAAGCTTTTTCATACAATTCTTTGCCTAACATTTGCGAAGAAGTATCATCATCCTTGTCATCGCACCTTTTTATAGCGTCATAAAGAGAGTTCTGCCAGTTATCCAGACCGGAAATAATTTTTAAATTAACTGAAGCTTTCAGTAACGTCGACTGATCGATGCCGAAGTAATTTAAAAACCCGCTGCTTAAAGCGCGGAAAATATTTTTATAATAAAAATCATTCTCCAGTATCTCCAGAAAATTTATTATTGAAATAACAGGCGAAGAAGTTTTTAAAGAGTAGCGGTCCGTTAAGTTAAAAGGAATGCCGTACATCCAGAATATATCTCTTACCAGTGAAGAGTAGTTTTGAATAAGATTAAACACAACACAAATTTTATTTGGTTTAATTTTCTTTTCCGTAAGCAAGTACTTTGCTTCCTTGGCGATATTCTCAATTTCCTTTTCACGGTTTAGAGCGGATATAACCGTTATTCTATCTTCAAACTCGTTTACCTGCGGTTTGTTCTCCCTGAAAAGTTTTTCCCTTACCGTAGAATTGAACTTGTCAAATACCGCAACCGACGAATCTTTGATTTCGCAAAAGCCTTTGCCTTTTAAGGAATCATAACATTTATCGAGATGCGAAAACATTAAAGGGTTATAAGCGTAATAATCGAACGATATATAAAGTTCTATATTTTTCACACTGGAAATTTTATCTATTATCTCAATCTCGGGAGCGGTAAATTCATCGAAGCCGTTTATTATTACCAGTTGTACATCATGATATAATTTTTTTATCCGGGCATCAAAATCAGCGCGACCAAGAGCAGTTACCCATGAATAAATATCGCCAATCTCTTTAACATTAAGTGCTTCGCATTTTTTTTTGTAGATGTCGTATATGTCCGCAATATCCAGGGCCTTAATTTTTTCAGAACTTCTCAGAGAATCCGCTTCTTTCCTTAAAAGCTCCGGGGTGATACCGTGTTTCTTATATTCAGTGATGACATTTTTTATCCTTTCAAGCGTACCCGCGGGAATTTCATCACGGTAATTTGAAAAATATTTTAGCTCGGTTTCTTGGAAGCTTTGCTTCATCAAGGTAGCACCCGCGGCCTCGCTAAGTACTCTGCCTTTGGTTTTATCTTCGGTTAAAAGTATAACGGTAGAAAAAGTGCCGATTGTTTCGAGGTTTAACTTGGTAACGGCCTTATTAGGTGTTGCGGAAATTATTTCTCTTTTTAACGCACGTATCTTCCTGTTTGTCGGCACAACAAGTAACAATTCGTTCAGCTTGTTGCCGCTGATCTTTTGTTCTATCAACAAGTCTATATCTACAGAATCTTTTTTGTTCTTAGTTAATATCATTTCGATTTCTTGGATGCAATAATTAAATCGCGGTAAGATTTTTTTATTTCTGCTAACTCATTCAACTCAAGTGCTTCTTTAATAAACGCAAATCTTTTCTTCGCGTCGTTTTTACCGTTTATTACAAGGGTTTCAAGCTCAAGAAAATATCCTAACTCTTTAACCGTATCCAGGTGTATTCTCGTGTTATCATACATATATAAAAGCCGTTTCTTCTGAACTACCGCTTCAATTTTAAGAATTTCTTTTAAAAAATTTTCGGCGTTACCGTAGGAAAACTTCAGGTAATCATAATTTGAAAAGCGGTCTTTTCCTTTTTCATCTCTCAAATATTTTATTATGCTATGCTCGCCGTTTTCAATTCTTAATTTTAACAAACCCCCGGATATTTTATAATAAACGTCTTTCTGGTTTAATGTTTTTGTGAACCCGGCATCAAGTTTTTTCAAAAGTTTATTTACACGTTTGAATGAATTTAGTTTAACTTTTAATTCCAAATTTAGCGGCATAAATGAATCCGTAATTAGTGAATAAATGGATGAATAATAATTTAACCGGTCAGGTTTTATTTTAAGGTTTTATATAAATCTGTAAAACTTCTCGGCCGGCACGCGGTTTAATAGATTTTATCTTTTTGGTAGAAATTTCAAGCTTAAAATATTTTGAAGCGATTCGGTAAAATTCTTTTATATCTATACCGAAAGGCGGCCCGTCATGTCTAATATCAGTGGGAAACAGGAATGCAATAAGTTTACCCGAAGGTTTAAGCAGAGAGGATATTTTTTTAATATACTCTTCGCGCCTTTCCGGATTTATGGCACAGTAGGTTACATATTCGTACACATAATCATACTGCTCAAAATATTCTTCGTCAAGAAGGAATATATCTTCCGTTAAAAAATTTACATTTACTGCTTCGTTATTGGCCAAGTTTTTGCCAAATTCAACCGCGCTTACTGAAAAATCAACCGCCGTAACATCGTACCCGTATTTAGCTGCCATAACCGCATCGTAGCCTCTTCCGCAACCTGCTATTAAAAGCTTTCCCGGCGCAACGAACTCGGATTGTTTTATTAAATCTTCAAAAACAGGGTTGGCGCTTTTCAGATCCCAGTTTGCTTCGTTATTTAAATATTTTTCGTCCCAATAAGCGGCGGTATCCAGAGCTTTGAACATAATTTCCTTGATAAATTAGAGTGTTGGATTTATCTTAAGTTTGGTTATTTTAATACTTATATAATACACTCATGAAAAAGTTACTTCTGTTTGTAATATTACTAATTCCTGTTCTAAATGTAAATGGACAAGGAATCGGAGAACTTGCTCCCCCAAAACCGCCGGAAACTTTTCCGGCTCATGCTTTCGGGGTTGATGTGATGTTTAACGAAAGTGGTTTCGGACTGGGAACATTTTATAGATATAACTTTTCCGATATTCTTACTGGATATGTTGATTTTTCTATTTCCGAAGCTAAAGACCCGCATGAAGTAACATTTATTGATTACTGGGGCCAAACATATACTTTGGGAAAAGTAAACAGGGGTTTCCTTTTACCGCTGTTTGCAGGCCTTCAATACAGGTTATTTGAAAACTCAATTTACGACAACTTGAGGCCGTACATAAACTTTGCAGTTGGCCCAACCTTGGTGCTTACGGATCCATATGATCAGGAATTCTTTTCGGCTCTAGGCAGAGGACACGCAAATTATACTATTGGAGGTTATGTCGGCTTTGGAGCAAATTTTGGTCTTGATAAAACTAACCTAATTGGCATTAACATCCGGTATTATGTTATACATTTGTTTAACGGCGGTATAGAACTTCTTCAGGGAAGAATGGAAAAGGAACTAGGCGGAATTTACTTAACCATAAATCTGGGCACGATGTTTTGAAAGATACAATTTCACCATTCGGAGGATTCGATAAAAAAGCGCTCGAATTTCTCGGCAGCCTTGAACATGAAAGATATAACAACACAGTATGGTTTAATAAGAACCGGGACACTTATGATAATTCAATTGTCATCCCGTCAAAAGCTTTTGTGCAATCAATCGGCCAATTTTTCAATCATCTCAATCCGTCCATAAGAACCGAACCTAAATTTAACAAAACCTTAATGCGCATAAGCAAAGACATGCGTTTTGCCAAGGGCTTGCCATATAAAACTTATTTCCTAATTCATTTCGGAAAATTTAAAATGGATAGTGAGTTTTATGTTTACCTGGATAAAAACGGAATTTCGTACGGCATGTTTTTGAATAATTCTACCGGCGACGAATTATATTTTAATCAGAACTTTGTAAAGTTTAATAAAGATATTTTAAATACTTGCGAGAGGTTTGGCATAAACAAAAAGTTTATGTTGTCCGAACTTAACAAAGAACCCGAATTAAGAATTAAAAATTTTGACGCTAAAAAAAATCTTGCGCTTCTGGGAACTATGAAATTTATACTTTTAGAAAAACAATTAACCATAAAAGACAAGCTTATTTTTTCCCCAGACTTTTTAACCGAAGCGATTAAGACATTTTCCCGGCTTTATCCTTTATATTGTTTTGCAGTTTCTCCCGATCCCTTAAGACTTATTGAAGAGTTCGACGAGAGAATGGGCATAGCCTTATAAGTTATTGTTTTCAGTCTTCCACTTAATTGTACAACCGATTGAGAAAGTTTCCGGAACCGATACCTCTTTACCTTCCAGTAATTCATCTAGAGCTTCACGTAAGTAACGGTTTTTAACTTTGGCTTCTTCTTTCCAGTTATCGTCAATCTTTCCGTGGTATACCAGTTTTCTTTCAACATTAAAAATAAACGCCTCAGGAGTATGTGTTGCGCCAAAAGCTTTGGCGACAGATTGTGTTTCGTCTCTAAGATACGTGAAATTAAATGATTTTATTTTAGCGCTTTCAACCATGCCTTCAAAAGAATCGGCCTCGTACCGTGTATCATCGTTAGAGTTTATCGCAACAACAACAACGCCTTTTTTTTCATAATCTTTTTGAATTTCTTTTATTCTTTCTTCATAAGCCTGAACATACGGACAATGGTTGCAGCTAAAAATTATTATTAAAACTTTTTTATCGGAAAACGATTCCAGCGAATAACTATTACCATCAACAGCATGCATGTTGAAATATGGACAAGGATCGCCAAGTTTAAGTTTATTTGTAGCCATTAATTTTTTCCTATGCTTAGATCACAAAGTATTCTGGGAAATAAACTCTTTAATAATTAAATTTGTTGGTAAAGAGAATCATTAAAGTTCACCCTATTTAAACGGGCTGTAAAATGGTGTTAGATTCCGATTTTTCAAAACGGTTGTATCAAGATTATCTCATGTACCGCGAAAATAATCTTACCAAAAGAAGATTTAAACATTCCGATATTTTACCGTTAATAGAGCGTTTAAAAGATAAAGATATTTTTAAAGTTAATAAAGTTGGCGAATCGGTCGGAGGGAGATCAATTAACCTGGTAACTTATGGCGAAGGAGAAATACCGGTCTTCCTTTGGTCGCAGATGCACGGAGACGAATCGACAGCTACAATGGCCATCTTTGATATTTTTAATTTCCTTTCGGCGAATGACGATTTTAATCCCTGTAGAAAAAAGTTTAGCAAAAAATTAAAGATTTATT
Organism: Ignavibacteriales bacterium; assembly: GCA_027347125.1. Taxonomy (GTDB): domain Bacteria; phylum Bacteroidota; class Ignavibacteria; order Ignavibacteriales; family Ignavibacteriaceae; genus FEN-1297. The sequence continues at coordinate 7,243 of DAIERC010000121.1, read as the reverse complement.
TTATGCCGATGGTTAACCCTGATGGTGCAGAACTATTCCAGAGGGAAACTGCATTAAATATAGATATAAACAGGGACGCGGCAAGAACGCAAACAACCGAAGCAAAAGTTTTGTTTGAGGTATTTAACTCCGTCAAAGCAAAATTCGGTTTTAACCTTCACGACCAGGACCGCGTTTATTCGGCGGGTCAATCGCACAGGTCCGCGGCAATTTCTTTTTTAGCTCCCCCGTTTAATTTTAATCGCGATATTAATAAAACCCGTGGCGACGCAATGAAATTGATTGTTAAGATGAATGAAATACTTATGCAGTTTATACCGGGGCATATTGCAAAATATACTGATGAATTTGAACCGAGAGCTTTCGGGGATAACTTCCAAAAACTCGGCACAAGCACAATCTTAATAGAATCCGGCTCGTGGCATGAAGACCCAGAAAAACAATTTATAAGAAAATTAAATTTTATCGCTTTGCTTGCCGCCTTTAAAAGCATCTCGGACGGAAGTTATAAAAAAAACGAAATAGATTCTTATAATAAAATTCCGGATAATCAAAAAAATATGATGGATTTGGTTATTCGCAATGTAAAATACACATGGGGTGATAAAGAATATTACATCGACTTGGGAATTAACAGAACTGAAGTAAACATTAACGGTTCGCATAAGTTTTATTACGAATCGATGTTGGAAGAAATAGGTGATCTATCCGTTTTTCACGGATATGAAGATTACGATTTTGAGGGTTGTTCAATTCATCCAGGAAAAATTTATGGGCGTGAGTTTGAATCACCGGAAGAAATAAAAAAAATTGATTTTATATCTTTGTATAGTCAGGGTTATTTATTTATAAAATTATTTAATCAGCAAACACGAGAAGATTTATATAACTTGCCCATAAATATTGTTTTAAATAATTCATCTCCGAAAAGTGTTGTTTTAAAAGCCGGTAGCCGCGCAAACTTTTATATAGAAAAAAACGGACAAATAGAATACGTTGTAGTTAACGGGTTCATGTTCAACCTCCGCTCTAAAACCGGAGAGATTAAGAACGGACTCAGTTTCTACGATATTTGATAAGATATATTTGTTGCAATAAGGATAATAAATTCAGACTAATGCCCTAAAGTATAACCGCGCAAAGCCACTACTTCTCTCAATCCTCAGACTTATTTTACTTGATTCTCCTTAAATGTTTTCATAATTTTGTAGTTCGAGTATTTGTAAAGGAAGGTTTATTATGGCCAGAGTTAAAAATGTTGAAGTTTTTTGCCCAAATTGTAATGCGGTGCGAAAAATGGAGTTAACCGGTGAAGTTTCCGGTGCCGAGAACGAGACTAAAAGATGGGCAAAATGCAAAAAATGTAAGCAAACGATGTTAATAGATATTGCAGAAGATGTGAAAGATGCTAAGATGTCCTTAGAAGGAATTGAAAATGAAGATTGCACGGTTTATGCGCCGACTAAATCCTTTTCCGTAGGTGAATCAATTTATCACCAGAATTGGGATGATTTCGGAAAGGTTGTTTCAAAAGAAACAATGTCCAGCGGCCAAAGTGCAATATCCGTAGAATTTCAAAAATCAGGTATGAAAAAATTAATTGAATCTTTAACTATATAATACCAACGAAGTGAGGTGAAATAATTTGGTAGGAATAACCGTAGGTGATAACGAATCAATCGATAAAGCTCTTAGAAGATTTAAAAAGAAATACGAAAGGTCGGGCATTCTTAAAGAATTTAAGAAAAGAACATTCTTTGTAAAACCTTCTATAAAGAAGCGCATGGAAAAGATGAAAGCTGCCAGACGCGCCCACCGTGTTGATTTTAACGAGTAATTTTAAGCCCGCCAAATGGCGGGCTTTTTTTTATTTCAATTCTAACTTGGGCTCAAAAATATCCGGTTCCTTTTTAGCCGGATAATGTTTATCAAAATGCTGTACAATGCATTTATAGGCATCATCAACGGAATTACAAAAATTCAAATAATTCATATCGTTTTTACTAATAACCCCGTTTTCTATTAAGCCGTTAAAATTAACAATGTTTTTCCAATACTTCTCATCGTAAACCAGAAGCAGCATTTTTTTCTTTATTTTTTCTGTCTGTATCAATGTAAGGATTTCAAAAAATTCATCCATAGTTCCGAATCCGCCTGGAAACACTACAAGACATTTTGCAAGATAAGCAAACCAGAATTTACGCATAAAGAAATAATGGAATTCAAATGCCAGTTCGTTGGGAACATATTTATTAACAAATTGTTCGAACGGAAGGCTTATGTTCAACCCGATCGACAAACCTCCGGCAATCTTAGCGCCTTTGCTGGCGGCTTCCATTATGCCGGGTCCGCCGCCGGTGCAGATTATAAACCTGTTCGCCGATGTTTCCAAACCAAGCGACCATTCGGTTAACCTTCTGGAAAGTTCCACGGCGTCTTCATAATATTTTGACATGTACACCATGTGCTGCGCTTTCCTCAACTCCTCGGCTAATTTGGGTGTACTCTTAGGATTGATGGTTTTAAATTTATTTAACTCGGCCAACGCATCTTTATGAGATTTTAATCTCGCAGAACCGAAGAATACAATTGTATCTATTATTTTATGCTTACGGAATTCTTTTTGCGGTTCAAGAAATTCAGCCAGCATTCTTATAACGCGGGCTTCAGAAGAATTAAGGAAGTCTAAATTTTCATATGCTTTCTGCAGTTCTTTTTTCTTTGCCATATTTTACCCGTTGGATTTAATGATAAGAAGATTTTAGAAATTTTTTTTAGTATGATAAAATCAAGCCTTTTATTTGTAAATGAAAATTTTATATTTGCTCAAGAATTTTTTACAAATATAAACTATTATTTTTTACAACTAAACAGGTTACACTATCTTTTGACTTAAAAATAAATATCTTCGTATTATTACTAGTTTCAGAAGAGGTGAATATCACAGGAGCGGTTATTCCCTAAATGATAAAGAAAGCTTTTATAATTTTTTTGCTGCTATATTCGCAGTTGTTTTGTACTTCCAAGGATGAAATAAAAAGAAGGATTGAGGATGTTTTAAGTAAACTGCCGTCCAGTACGGTGTCGGCAATATTGCTATACAACCCGCTTAATAGAGACACAATTTATTCGCTTAATCCGGAGCTTTCGGTAATTCCGGCTTCAAATACAAAATTGTTTACCACTTCCGTTGCGCTTTCGGTTATGGGAAGCGATTATAAGCTTTCAACTAAAATAATGACCGATGATAAGAATTTTAAAGACGGTATAATTAACGGCAATTTATATATTAAAGGTTTTGGCAACTCGCTTTTTACAACCGAAGCTCTGGTTGAAATGGTACGGAAACTGAAAAGCATGCATATAAAAAGAATAACCGGTAATATTATCGGGGACGATTCTTATTTTGATGATTTATATACCCGTTCCGATTGGATAAACGATGAGCATGCAAATCTTAACCTTCCCCCAATATCCGCTTTGGTAATTGATAGAAATAGAACCGTCGAAAGAAAAAGAGTAAAGATACGCCGTAAAAGGAAATCATATTACAGGGTAATATCCTATGCAAAAAATATTAGCGACCCACCCGTCTTTGCGGCAAGATTACTAAAAGAAAAATTAATTGAGAACGGAATAAATGTTTCCGGTTCAATCGAAAAAGGAATTACTCCGGGCAACGCCGTAACCTTGGCAGAGTCTTTTATATTGTTAAAGGACTTGATCCAAACAATTAATAAGCGAAGCGATAATTTTTTGGCCGAATGCCTTTTTAAAACGATAGGCGCAGTAGCCACCGGCAACCAAGGAAATTCATTCTACTCAACGCAAACCATAATTAAGTTCTTAAAAGATAACGGCATATATTCCGAGGGAACTTCCATTGTGGACGGCTCCGGCATTTCACGCTTCGACCAGGTAACTGTTAGTGCGATTGTCGGATTGCTGGAAAAAATTTATTTCGACTTGGCACATTACAAAGACTTTCTTAATTCGCTTAGTGTTGCAGGCATAGATGGTACATTAAGACATAGAATGATGGGAAGCTCTGCAGAAAATAATTTTCATGGTAAAACCGGCACATTAAATGGAGTGTCGTCACTTTCAGGTTATCTATCAACTAAAAACGGTACGGAATTAATTATAAGTATTATTTTCCAATTTAAATCCGGCGGCGCTGCATATTATAGAAAAGTTGAAAACGAGATAGTTGAAATATTATCCGGCTGGCAGTAGTATTTTGAAGAGATAATAATTATTCCCACATCTACTTTTATTTGCCCAAATATTTTTAACACGGTTATTAGAGGTTAAAATAAAAAACCCCGGTAAGGAATTCCGGGGTTATAAAAAATTTCTTAAAAACCATTCTTATTTTTTAGGCTGCGGCTGCTGGGTTTGTTGTTGAGCCGGAGCTTTGGTTTGGCTTTCCTGCGGGATAGTTGGCGTTTGAGGTATTTGTTGTCTAGACGACTGCTGAATAATACTCTCTCTCTGGCTGGAAGTTGTTACACCGGGTAAAAAAAATAAATTCATAACAAGTGCAAGTACTGCCAAACTGCCGCTTAACCACCAAGTTGCCTTGCTCAAAAAATCAGCGGTTCTTCTGGTTCCGAACATCGAGCCCATATTGGAAGCACCTGCGCCAAAAGTTCCAGACAATCCATCGCCTTTGCTTGCCTGCATTAAAACTATCGCCATCAATAAGATGGAAATAATTGAAGCTATAATAATTAATAACATATACATAATAATCTCCTTAAAATCGTAGCGGGGGAGGGATTCGAACCCCCGACACGTGGATTATGATTCCACTGCTCTAACCTACTGAGCTACCCCGCCCTTTTTTTATTTTGAGCTTGTAAATATATGAACAATTCTTTTTAATTTCAAAAAATTTCAATATCCATCTTATTAATTTTCAAGATTCTTTAATTATGAACACATTATACAGCTTTTATCAATATTAGTCTAATTTCAAAACCGGTACTTTTACACCAAAATTTGAAAATAAAAGGGCAATATTTATTCGTTATCCTTAATTTCTTTCCACAAATAATCCAAAAGCCCGGTTATCCCGATGTTGGACACTGCCGAAAACAAAAGCAACGGCGAATCGGAATTGCGCAATTTCTTCTTTGTTAATTTTTTTAATTCGCTTTCTTCAATCAAATCAATTTTTGAAAGAGAAACTATTTTCTTTTTTTCTGCAAGCTTAGGGCTGTAACTCTTTAACTCATTAAGAAGGATGTTATAATCTTTTTGATAATTTTCCGAAGTCACATCTATCAGGAATAATAAAATTTTTGTTCTTTCAATATGTTTTAAGAACTTATGTCCAAGCCCTTTTCCTTCGTGTGCTCCTTCAATAATTCCGGGAATATCCGCAACTGTAAAGCTTTGGTAATCCTTATATTTTACAATCCCCAGGTTAGGTTCAAGAGTTGTAAAAGGGTAATCGGCAATTTTAGGCTTTGCTGCGGATATTGTTGAAATTAACGTAGACTTTCCGGCGTTCGGAAAACCAACCAGGCCAACGTCAGCAATAAGTTTTAGCTCAAGCGTTACCTTTCTTACTTCGCCGGGCCTGCCGGGTTCCGCATAGCGTGGCGCTTGATTTGTAGGCGTTGCGAAATTGCTGTTTCCTTTGCCGCCTTTGCCGCCTTTCACAACAATTACCTTTTTCCCATGCTCATTAAGATCGGCAATAGTTTTACCGGTTTCCGCATCTTTAATAATTGTACCAACAGGAACCTGGATAACAATATCGTCTCCGTTTTTTCCATCTTTTAATGAGCTACCGCCCGCGGCTCCTTTCTGGGCAGCATAATGTTTTTTATATCTAAAATCCAGTAGTGTAAATAGATTATGATAGGCTTCAAAAACTATGCTTCCTCCTTTGCCGCCGTTGCCGCCCGCAGGCCCTCCCTTAGGAACATACTTTTCTCTTCTAAAACTCACCGCACCGTCGCCGCCGTCGCCGGCTTTAACTTCAATTTCCGCATAGTCAATAAACATTTTTATCCTTGGTCAAAATAATTTGATACTGAGTTAGTTAATGTAACCGCCTCTTTTGAATACGGATTTATCCGGTAAGTTAAAAAGACGCTCTTAAGAATATCTGTGGCTTCTTCATAGTTTCTGCATTCGGTCAGTTTTTCCATCGTAGTTGCGAAGTCCTCCCTATCGTCATTAAAAACATTACTTACTATCTTTTCTATTTCTTTATCGCTCATAAAATCAAAAATATCTTTAGCGGCAAATTTTCTTTTGGCCTTACCGAAATCTTTAATTTCGTTTTCCAATTTCTCATCAATTTCTTCACCCGTTTCTTCATTAAAACCATCATCTTCTACTTCATGATCTTCTGCATTTTCTTCTTCCTCCTCCAAAAACGAACGGGTTAAGTTCTCAACATCTTCTTCGTTATCTTTTTCCGTTTCCGGTTGCTCTACATTTAGATGGTTTTTTATTTCATCCTCAGATACTTCATCTTCAACAGCGGATGAAAAATCGTTTAACAACTCTTTTGTTTCCTCTTCAAAGTCGAACATCTCTTCTATATCTTCTTTATCTGAAGGCTCGCTGCCGGCTTCTTTTTCCACATCAAGATCCGGAATATCCTCATCTAAATCAAGCGACTTTAATTCCGATTCATAAAACGCGAGAAGGTTTTCATCAAGCACGGCTTCTATTTCGGTATCCTCAAATTCAACCCCCTCTTTTGTCTCTTCAAGTTTTTTGTCAAGAAGTTCTTCCGCTTTATCCTCAATATTTAATTCAATTTTGTCTTCTATTTTTTTCTCTTTGATTTCATCTTTTACATTCGCCATTAAATCTTTTTTTGTTTTAACTTTGACTTTTTTATTTACCTTTTCTATTTTTTCTTCCATTTTAGTTCCAATTATTTCTTCCGTTTTCTCCTTAATTATTTCTTCTTCTTTTGTTTCAACTTTTACTTTTTTCTCATTTTGCGCTGGCATTTCCTCAGCGGCTTTTTCAGGTATCTTATCATCCTTTACTTCAACGGTCTTTGTTTCATGCTGTTCCTCTGCCGGAATTTCTACTTCATGCTCAACTGGCTCCGTTGAATAAATAACTCTTTTTATCTCTTCCACGCTTACCTGTTGTTTTGTCCCGTCGGGGAAAGCTTTTCGAAGCCGGTAAACCGGGTCTATCAAATTCTTTTCCTTCAGAAATAATTCAATCGCCGCGGGGTGAACTGTATTTTTATTTATATCTC
>DAIERC010000114.1 GCA_027347125.1 Ignavibacteriales bacterium | reverse complement strand
TAATAATTCAAACTCAAAACGAAAAGCATTTTACCTTGCAAAAAGTTCTTCAAAATGATTACGAAGGTTTTTACCAAAAAGAAATTTTTGACCGGGAAAAATTGGATTACCCGCCGTTTGTAAGATTATGCCTGGTTGAAGCTAAAGATCCAGTTGAGGAGAAAGTGAGGGGCGCAATTTCGGATTTTTATAAAGAGTTGTCCGCTTATTCAAAATGGTTAAAAATTACTCCTCCCTCGCCTGCAATAATTGCAAGGATAAAAGGTAATTATCGATTTCAAATATTAATAAAAAGCAGCAAGGTTACCGACCCAGGAGGGGCAATATTAAGAAAAGCCGTATTAGATTCCTTCTCGGAGTTCAACAGGAAATCAAGATTTAGAGATGTAAAATTGTTTTACGATGTAGACCCGCAAAGCATCTTATAAATTAAAATGCCTCTGTGAAAAGGCGCGCAAATCACAGAGGCAAAAATAAATTTTAAGAGCTTAATTTTTTTAATTACATTCCAAATAACTTTAAAAACGGAATTGCTTCCGCAAGAAAGAATAACAGAAGCCCTCCTAAAATCCAAACGCCGAAAACTAGCAAGAAATATTTTAACGCCGAACTTGCTTTAAACATTTTTGCCAGACCTATACTTAAAACCGAGTAACTCCAAATTGAGAACACATCAAGCTTAGCAAGTATGAAACCAGTAAATGTAGATTTATCCATATCCATAAAAGAAGCCACACTGGTATCATTCATCATTCGTCCCATAACAAAGGCTAAAATTGTTGTTACTATAACCTGAATCATTCCGATATATGAAACCATACCGCTGGCAACAAGCGCCGATTGATAAGAACCGTCGCCTTTAAATGCAAACTTGGCAAAGAGAAAATAAATACCGGTGATAATAAAGAAGATAATAAAACCGAAAATCAAAATTCCAACGCCCTGAAAAACAATTTGCACGGGAGTTATGCCTTTGTCCATTCTGTCCTGAATGGCATTCAATTGAGTGTTGGCCTGGTCTTGAGTCATCTTGCCCTGCTTAACCATTTCGTTAAAGTTTTTTTCCATCCGTGCTATTTGTTTTTCTTTAACCTGGTAATAAAGTTCTTTATTATTTAACAAAAGGAATTGAGAGATAAACACCAGGACCAGCAACAAGAGCATTGGAGTAAACCAATCCATCGTTTTAGGAGGGAACTTTGAAATTTTCTCAAATGTTGTAGAAGGTTCTGAGATTATTCCAACCATCTTATCGGAAAGACTCAACTCTTCTTCCGGCTGAACTTCTGCTCCCGGCGAAGTATTAGATGATGTAGAATCATTACTGTCAAAATTATCCATAGCGGAATCTCCTTTATTGGTTAGTAATGCGAGTGAATTTGACCAAAAAATTATCTATAGTTTATACAAAACGCAATAAAAAAATTATTAAGTTGCCTATGTATTTATAATTGTTCGGCAAACCGGACAAAAACTTGGGATAAATATTATGCACAAAAATGGGTGCTAATTATTAAATTTACACAAAACAAATAAACGTTAAATCCAGAGGCATTCAATGAAAACCATAATCGAACCTTTCAAAATAAAGTCGATTGAACCCATCCGTTTTACAACTAAGGATGAAAGAATTAAATTGATTAAGGAAGCCGGTTACAATCCCTTTCTTATTCATGCCGACGATGTTTTAATAGACCTTTTAACCGACAGCGGTACTTCGGCCATGAGCTCTAAACAATGGGCAGGTATTATGGATGGAGATGAATCATACGCGGGATCAAAAAGTTTTTATAGGTTTGAAAAAGCCGTAAAAAAAATTACGGGATTAAAATATATTATACCTACTCACCAGGGAAGAGCAGCTGAAAAAATTCTTTTCTCAACTGTCGGCGGAAAAGGGAAATATTTTCCAAACAATACGCACTTCGATACAACCAGGGCAAATATAGAATTTACCGGCGCTGAAGCTGTGGACTTATTAAATGAAATCGGGAAGCATCCGGAAATACGCGCCGACTTTAAAGGGAATATGGACATAGAAAAACTTGAACAATTTATTAAAGAAACAGGCAAAGAAAATATTCCGCTTTGTTTAATTACGATTACAAATAATTCGGGCGGCGGCCAACCCGTTTCAATGCAAAATATAAGAGAAGTAAAACAAGTATGTAAGAAATATAACATCCCTTTATTTTTGGATGCCTGCCGTTTTGCAGAGAACGCATACTTTATAAAGAAAAGAGAACCAGGTTACGCCGATAAATCGGTACTGGAAATTGCGCAGGAAATGTTTTCCTATGCCGACGGTGCTACCATGAGCGCTAAAAAAGATGCACTTGTAAACATCGGCGGCTTCCTTGCAATGAACGATGAAAATCTTGCCCAGCAATGCCGTAATTTATTAATTGTAACCGAAGGTTTTCCTACATACGGAGGGTTGGCGGGCAGAGATCTGGAAGCCGTTGCGCAGGGTTTGGAAGAAGTAGTAGACGAACATTACCTTCAATACAGAATAAGAAGTATTGAATATCTCGGAGAAAAACTCGTTGACGCTGGAGTGCCTATTATTGAACCGCCGGGCGGACATGCGATTTATCTTGACGCAAAAAGATTCTTACCCAATATTCCGCCGGAACAATTTCCCGGTCAATCTATCGTATGTGCCCTATATATAGAAGGCGGAATTCGCGCCGTTGAAATTGGCAGCGTAATGTTTGGCAAGTATGATAAAAACGGAAAGCTCATTCCACCGCCAATGGAACTTGTAAGACTGGCAATACCCAGAAGAGTTTACACACAAAGCCATATCGATTACGTACTTGAAATAATCCTTGAGGTATTTAGCAAAAGAGAATCGTTAAAAGGATACGAGATTGTGTATGAAGCCCCGATGCTTAGACATTTTACTGCGCAATTCAAAGAATTAAATTAAATTTAGAATATGAATATCAAAAAAGAATACCAGTATACTAATAACAGGCAAATCTGGCGGCTTCTTCCTACAGATACTGAAAAGCTGGTTATAGAAGACCGTGATACAGAAACAAGAGAAGTATTTTTTAACTGTCTGGATATAAATTCCGGGCAGATAATTTTTGAGAATTACCAGCTCGATGAAAAATACTGGGCAGGGATTGAAGTGGTATATAAAGATATAATCTTCTTTCACAAATTCGGCAAACCGGATATGCCGGGGCACCTGGGCATAACGGCATGTAATATTAATTCACATTCGGTATTGTGGCACACGGATGATTATATTTTTCTGCTTGCATTGAACGATAGAATTTATTGTTACAAAAATACTTTTGACGGAAGAATTTATTACGCTTTAGATTACAAGACCGGTGAACTTGTTGAAGATATGGGTAATGATTCTGCAGCCGTCAATCTCTTAAGAGGAAAATCTTCTGACTCGTTTAACTACGACGATTATCTTTTCCCTTCACCTTTCAACCCGGAAGAAGGTGAAGATGAGCTGGTTGAAAAATTTCTTACTGGATTTAAAAATCAACATACAATTACGGGAAGAATTGAATTAGTTAAAATGGGTGATGCCTTGTTGTTTAATTACCATGAAGTGCTTCAGGACGGAGGCCTAACCAACAAGTTTACGGCTATTGATATTCTTTCTAAAAAGGTTATTTTTGAAGATACGCTGGATAGTCGTACAAAAGCATTTGTGCCGGATTCGTTTTTTGTAAAAGAGAAATTGATCTTCTTACTGAAAGAAAAAAATAATTTATCTGTTTGTTCTCTAAATTACTAACCATTCCAAAGAGGTAAAAAATGGAACTCTCACATGAAGAAAAAGGAGTTCTTATACTTGCGGTAAGGGATTCGATCAGATCTTTGTTCGGCGATATGATGCCTCCTATTATTGATTATTCTTATTACCCGGGATTAGGGCAAACAGGCCCCGGAGCTTTTGTAACTATTACATTAAATAATCAATTAAGAGGATGCATAGGATACATTACTTCTCCAATGACGGTTTATGAAACCGTATGCGAAGCGGCAAAGCAAGCGGCGACAAATGATCCGCGTTTTCACCCCTTAACCCAAGAAGAAGTTCACCATGTAAACATTGAAATATCCGTGCTGTCTCCTCTGGTTCACATTTCCAATTATGAACAAATTCAGATCGGTGTTCACGGCTTGGTCTTAGACGAGCCGAATAACCGTGCATTGCTGCTGCCGCAGGTTGCTTCTGAAAATAATTTTGATATACCGCGTTTCCTTACCGCCCTTTGCGAAAAGGCAGGCATAAATCCTTACGAATGGGAAACAAGGACACTTGATATAAAAACATTTACAGCTACTGTTTTTTCTGAGATGGATAACAGAAAAAGGACACATGAACAAGGTTAGAAAGCCGTCAGCGGCAGGTTATTTTTATCCTGCAGATCCGGCTAAACTGCAAGATGAAATTGAGCTTTTGCTTTCGATATCAACGCCTGATAAAAACATTAAAAATGTTTTCGGTATTATTTCCCCGCATGCCGGGTACATATATTCAGGAAGAACCGCCGCATACGCTTTTAACCTGGTAAAAGATGCTAGTTACGAAAACATTATTATTATTTCGCCGAGTCACCGCGAATATTTTCC
>DAIERC010000106.1 GCA_027347125.1 Ignavibacteriales bacterium | reverse complement strand
GTAAAAGTTTGTTGAACATCATTTACTGTTTTAACCGCGTTGTCTACGGTTGCAATGGCGGAAGTAATGTTCTGGACATTATTTAGTTCGGAAGTATTAATCGCTTTTATCTTATTTTGAATATCGATTAAGCGAGCTTTCGATGTTTCAAAATCCGATTTTACCAGGTTCCATTCGTTGAAAGTTTTTTCAGCTTCCGCCTTTAATGTATCAATATGCCCGATTGTTTTAAAGTTGAAAGCTTTAAGTAAACTATCGGGATTAAACCCGCTTTTTAATTTTGTAACATCAAAAATAGGAGTAGCGCCTACCATTTGTTTAAGCACATCATCAGCCATTTTGCTGAAGGTATTTTTAGCAGAGCTTAAAACAGAACCTTTCCTTCTGCTTTCAGGTAACGAACCGTCGGTTTTTCTTTTAGTGCCGACAAGTAGATTTTGAACTTCAACAGTTTCAATTAAAACTTTGCCTCTTATAAGCTGCCCCGGGTCCATAGCAAAGTTAACATTACCTGTTTGAAACAAGTTCTTCCAGGGGTTCTGCGGATCGGCAACTTCCATTTTTGCCCAATCCATTCCGAGAGGAAAAAGATGTACGTGCAGATTATTAATTTCAACTTTTGCGCCGACAACATTTTCGGCCGCGTACTCTATAGCCGATTCTGCCCAACGATCAATAAATAAATACACGATTATCGCGATTACGGTTAATGGGATCAGCACTACAATAAAAAATTTCTTTCTCATCTCACACCTCCGAAATCCCGGAGCTTAGTGTAAAACCTTACCACGCTGCTTTTTTTCAGAATTTGATAAATTTTTAATTTTTCAACTCTGCTGCCGATATGTTTGCGGTACTGGATTACAAATTTTTTCATTCCGAAATAAATAGGGAAGAAAAAAACGAGAGCAAAAACCAAACTTCCCATAACAACGGTGTTGTAAAATCTTGTAAGCGGAGCAATAGGTGCGTTGTATAGCGATGTCCAAAATTCTTTTAAGAATGTTACCTGGGTTAAAATTTGAAATCCGAGCCAGTGGAAAACCGGGTCAAGGATAAAGGCAATAATGCTGAATATTGTAAATGATAAAATTGCCGCCGATAAATTTACATCGAGCATTAAAATTATGATCCAAATTATAATGCTTTGCAAAGTTAATAGCGGCGAAAACCCAACCAGTGAGCCGGCCGCAAAACCTCCCGCTATTTGCGCAGGCGTTTGACCTTCACGAAGTATTTTTATAAAATCCCTAATAAGTTTCAGCCAAAACATATTATTCTCCCGTATTAAGAGGTGCAAAAAGTAATGTTGAAAATATATCAAACTTTTTCATATTTCCAATAATATCTTTTGGTGGAAAAAGAAGATTAATCGGAATAACAAAATAAAATTATAGAACCTATGGGCAATTTTTATGTATGATGAATTGCAACTTCCGTTTCTGTTTAATTGCTGGAAGCATCATAAAATATTTATCAAGCAACGCATCGTTGAATACACGTGCTTGGGTGAAGATGGATTTTATACGCTAAAAAAAGGACTGAAACAAATTGGAGAGTCTCAAACCGATTTGTATCTTGGTGAGTTGCAACCCTTCGAAATTGCGTCGGAAATATCTTATCTTCTAAAAAGAGATGGGATGTATGAAGAAAGAGAGTACACGGCATGGGTAAAATCCGGCAAAACATTTCATCAAATTTTAACTTTGAAAGACGGATCATTCTGGACTTTGCGGCTTGGTACTGAGCCGGGCAGGTATATCCATTTTCACCCGGGAAGATATTCGCCATTGACAATAAGAGTAAAAGCGATGTTATTAAAAACAGCTATTGTTGTTATCGTGCGGGCTGGAATTTATAAAGGTCAGCCGGATAATTTACCGGTAATAAACGAAGCCAGAAAATTTTTCTTCGCGGCCCCCCCGCTTAAAAATTTATTACCGGGAAAGGGAGTAATAAAAATTATTGAATTGTTGAGATGAGAAATTAAGCGGGCAAAAAAAAGCCGGGCCTAAACCCGGCCTTTCGCATTATTTCATCATGCCTTTGTTTTTCCACATCTTTTTCCCGTGCTGCATTCCGCCCATCATATCAAAACGACTTTCTTTCCATATCTTTTGCTGTTCAGGAGTAAGCACTTCATAAACATCCAGCATATGATTTGTTACGGCCAAAGAAATTGCATTTTTGCTCTTATTTATTTTTTCAACCGCGGCAATAACATCTGATCTATTTAAATCGCCTTTTACTTTTAGTCCCTTTAAATCGAGTTTGTTTTTCTGAAGATCGGCACGCAAATCGACCATATTCTTTTCAAAGGTAACTTTTAAATCGGCAATTTTTTGCTTTTGCTGATCTGTTAAATTTAGCTTCTTAATCATTTCGGCACGAAACATACCCATTTTATGCATTCTTTCCATTCCCGGACGCGGAGCTTTGGAATCCGTCTTTGCCGGTTGCGCAAGCAATAAACCTGAGCTTAGTAACGCGAATGCCAAAACAGCAATTATAGATACTGATAACCTTTTCATTTCTTTCTCCTTATGTTTAATAGGTTTTGATAATTTGACACTGGGACTGTATGTTTGGTTTAAAGAAAAACAATTAAACCTTTTGCCGGTATAAATTGTCAAAAATTTACAAAGTATAGTAAAAGATGACTGAAAATAAGAATGATTTTGAACTTGTTAAAAGCTTTATTGAAGGAAACGAAAGCGCATTTAACAAGATAGTTCTGAAATATCAACAAAAGATATACTGGCATGCGAGAAGAATGACGGGCAATCATCTTGATGCCGACGAAGTTGTTCAGGAAGTATTAATTGTTCTTTACAATAAATTAAAAGAATTTAAATTCCAATCTTCTCTTTATACATGGATTTACCGTATTACAACTACCCGGAGTATTAATTTCTTGAAGAGAAGAAGCATTAAAGAAATATTTTCAATAGAAGACAGTGTACCGAAAACGATGAAAAGCAAAGAAGACATAATTGATAACATAGAAATAAAAGAAAAATATCATAAGCTGGAACAAACGCTGCAAAAAATTCCGACCAAACAAAGAGAAATTTTTGTTCTTAGGAATATGGATGAAATGAGTTATGACGAAATTGCCGAGATTACCGGCAAAAGCGTGGGAGGATTAAAAGCAAATTACTTTCACGCGGTTAAAAAAATAATGGAGTTGATGAAAGACGATGAAAACGATTGATAAAATAATATTGTACCTAGACGGCCAGATGGATGAAGCCGAGCGTTTATCGTTTGAAAAAGAATTGGAATCTTCATCCGTGCTTAGAGAAAAACTAGATGAATACAAAAACTTCATGTCTGAAATTGATGGCTTGAAAAATATTCCTGCCGGTGCCGGGTATTTTGTAAACATGATTCCGCAATTCAGGGAAAATCTTGATAAAAAGAAAAAGTACAAAATAATTCCTAAATTAGCCCTTGGAATTACGACTATTTCCGCCGCGGTGGTTATATTCTTTTTCTCTTTTAACCATAGCAGTAATAAAACAGTTACTTTTTCCCAAAGCACAGTTGATACCGAACCGGCCGTGTACACACTAAATTACAGCCCTTTGCAGGATCAATTCGGAATCAACTATATATCCAAAGACGATGCTCTTAATATTGATTCTACATTAACTTTAATGTTGTCCGATGAATTAGACCTTTCATCGCAAAGTGTTAATGAGCTTACAACATCCAGCGGCACAACCGATTTGCAATCGATGCTGCAGGGAATAAATGAAGACGAAGCTAATCAGATTTATAACGAACTTTTACATAAAAGAATTTATTAAAAGGATATTGAAATGAAAAATTTCATCTTAATATTTTCAGCAATTTTATTATTCTCATGTTTCGGTAACGCGCAGGGTAAAAAACATCATGATTCCGACGCGTTCAAGAAAATAGAAGAACTGGAAAAAATTAAATTAATTGATGCTCTGGGGTTGAATGAGGAAACCACCTTGCGTTTTTTTGCCAGAAGATCCGAATACAAAAATTCTCAGGCCGACCTGATGAAAAGCGGCTCGAAGCTTTTGGATCAAATGGATGATATTGTAAAAAAAGATAATGATCCAACCAACCTGGAATATAAAAAACTTATTGACGAGTACATGGGAATTGAAACAAAAATTGTTCAAAACAGGGTAAACTTTATCAGTTCGCTGTCAGATATTCTTACATACCAGCAAATTTCCAAGCTGTTAATCTTTGAAAAAAAATTCAGAGACGAAATCCGCCAAATGTTGTTTAAAGAGCGGCCTAAATGGAAAAAATAATTAATTTTGTTTTGGCCGTACGAAAATATATTATTGAAAAATAAATAGCCGGTGTTGATTTTATAACTCAACAAGAGTATTTTTCACCACAATTTTTTTGCGGAAGTGGTGAAATTGGTATACACGCTACTTTGAGGGGGTAGTGCCTTAACTGGCGTACGGGTTCAAGTCCCGTCTTCCGCACCAAGCTTTTTACCAACCTGAACAATGTAAGATATTTTTTTAACATCGTATGAGAAAATCCCTTTCGGTAAACAAGATCGAATCTTTCATTTCCAACACGGAACTGCTTGCTTTAATTTCGGTATCGGCAGTATTAAGGAAAGAAAAATTACTGCGCAATTTTCTGATTATAGCCAGAGAAAGGAAACTTAAGCCCGGTAAAATTTACGAAGCTTTACTTCAAACATACTTATTTGCCGGTTTCCCTTCGGCATTAATTTCGCTTTCTATTTTTAGCGAATACTTTAAAAGAAATAAAAAAAACATCACGCTAAATAATTTTGAAAAAATAAAAGCGGACGGTGAAAAAACTTGCCGGAAGATTTACGGTTATAAATATGAAAAACTGATTTCAAATACTTCGGGCTTTTCCCCGGAGCTGTCCGAATGGCTGGTAATTGAGGGGTACGGAAAAGTTTTTAGCCGCAAAGGTTTGAGTTTAAAAGAAAGGGAGATATTAAATGTTGCCGTACTTTCGGCGCTAAAATTTGAAAACCAGCTTTATTCACACTTTAACGGCGCTTACATAAACGGGGCAAACATTAAAGAATTATCGGGGATAATAAAGAGCCTGGGAATTTTCAGCAGTACAATAAGTTCTTTTGGTTTTAAAGTGATGGATAAGTTTATAAAACAAAAAAGGATAACAAATTAATTGTTATCCTTTTTTCATCGATATAAATTAAAATATTACGGCAAGGTTAAGATTAACAATCGATATATTATTTTCGCCGTCGGCTTTACCAACAAGATTTAATGTTTGGTATTTTAACCCTAGATCAAGATCGACTAACGGAAGAACCGTAACCACAACGCCAACGCCAATGCCGCCGCCGTAGCGTGTGAAACCGCCCTGGGTTACAGTTAGCAGCGACGATTCTTCTTTTATTTCGCCGAATTTATTTAAAGTAACATCCAAAGAAATGTAAGGTTTTACAAACGGCAACGGGAGAATAAAATATTCTCCTTCGGCTCCGATTGATAAAATATTTTGAGATGTCTTAATGTTTATAGAATTCATATCGCCTTCACCTTTAAGCATATGATAATCTATAAAAAGAATCGGTGTAAAAGGTATAAGAGGCAAATCAATTCTTGCTTGTGCGCCGAAATGAAAATTAGATCCGAATCCATAACCGTTTTGGGAGACGCTGTTTGAGTACGAATCCGGTGATGTAACATTTGTTAGTCCGCCGCTCAATCCGATTTTTAGCATTTGCGCATTTGACGTATTATGAAAAAGAAAAACCAATATTACTGCAGTGCTTATTATAATCAACTTTTTCATGGATTCTCCTATTTTATTTTATCGTCGATTTCAAAATATGGAAATTTAATTTTAAAAGCAGTATTTGCAATAAACAGAAAATATTTAATTCCATATTTTAACTAATTACCAAATATTTGTAATTAACTGGTGTATTCTTTTTTATACCTTGAAATTATAAAAACCTAAAACTTATATTGTCATAAAGTCCCTTTGATTTTAAGAACATAAACAATGCTGCGCATGGGAGAATATTTAACTGCCGAAACTTTATATTACATCCGGAACTTTTTTCTTGAACCGACGTCTCATTGATATCTGCGGTTTGCGCAGATTAACTGAATCTTTTATTAATCTGAAACTAGTACATAATAAATTTTAAATTGAAATAGTAAAAAACATCCGGCGGAATTTTGGCACATGCAATAACCGGTGCTTTTATTATTCCGTTATCATCATTAAGTTGGGGGCATTCAATTTATTTTATTCTATAACCAGCGGGGTTATGTTAGTTTTTCTAAAAGAAATCATTAAGGTCTAAATGAAGAAAATCTCTTTATTCTTTATCGCATTATTTATAATAACTCCTCTTTGTTTAGAAGCGCAAACAACGGCGCAGCTATATTCAAAAGCAATGGAAGCGTATAACGGTAACGATTACGCGACCGCTGACAGACAGTTCAGAAAGTTTTTTTCTGAGTACAAAATTACCGATGCTCTTTTTGCTACTGCCAAATATTATGATGCGGATGCGATGCTGAACCTGGGAGAAAAATCAGCCGCCGCAGGTGATTTTGAATATTTAGTAAATCAATTTACATGGTCAAGTTTTAGAGATAAAGCTCTGTATAAACTCGGTTTAATTTATTACGAACAAAATCAGTATGAAAAAAGCCGCGAAAGATTGAAAACTATACTTGATGAATACCCGGAAAGCGATTACACAGGTTCTGCTTTATACTGGATAGGCGAATCATATTCAAAAGAAAAAAAACTTCAGGACGCTATTGTTTTTCTTAAGGATGCCATTAACAAGCACCCGAATAATAAGTATATAGACTATTCCATTTTTACCCTGGCAAGCATTTATGAAAAAACAGGAGATTATAAAAACGCGGTTAAATATTATGACAATCTTCTTTCATACCATAGCGAAAGCCCTTTGGCTAACGCTGCTCATATAAGAATAGGCCTGTGCTACTTCAAGTTGAAGGAATACGATTCATCCGTGCTGGAATTAAACAACCCGGTGTTGAAAGATTTGCCCGATAATGTTTATTCACAGAGTTTATACTTGCTGGCAAATTCATATTACAGATTAAAAGATTATTCCAACGCCGAAAAGGTATACCAGGAAATAATAAGTAGGTACCCCGCATCCGAAGAGATAAAAGATTCAAAATACGGACTTGCCTGGGCGTACTTTCAGCAAAAAAAATATAACGATGCATACAAGCTTTTTAATTATCTATCCGAAGGTAACGACAGCATAGCAGTAAAATCATTTTACTGGAAAGCGGAATCAAAAAGGTATGCGGGGCAGGAACTGGCGGCTTTTGATATTTACCAGAACTTTCTAAAAAAATATCCGGATGATGACCTCATTAACGGCGTCCAGTATCAACTGGGCGTACTTTATTATAATTCCGGTAAATATGATATGGCCGATAGGTACCTGAAAAGCGCTGCGAAATCGAACGACAACGATTTAAACTCAAAAGCTCTTACCATGATCGGGGAGATAGCCTTAAACAAAAAAGATTTTACCGAAGCAAAGAAATATTTTTCCGAAGCTATGAAGGTGCCAAATATTACCGAAGACCTAATAGACAGGGCTACATTCGGGCAGGGAGTTGCGCAGTTTTATCTTGGTGATTATGATAACTCAATTGCAAACCTGCTAGACATTAATTTTAGAACTCCTGATTTTGAAAAAGATAAAATCAATTTTTACCTGGCCCAGTGTTATTATGTGTTGGGCAAATATAAAGACGCCATTAAAAGATATAAACTAGTAGACCAAGAAAACAAAGAACTTGGTAACCTAGCAATGTACGGTAGGGCATATTGTTATTTTGAAATGAAAGAGTATGCCGGCGCCGCACATGAATTTTCGGAATATATAAAATTGTATCCTAACAGTTCCAGAACGCTGGATGCCAAATTAAGATTGGCCGATAGTTATTACGGTAGCAAAAATTTTGAGGCTTCGAGCGAAATTTACAAAGAGATGTTCCGGTTCGATAGAAACGCGCTCAATAACGCGTATGCGTATTATCAATATGCGCAGGCGTTATACAAGGCTAACGATATGCAGAATGCCATAAACGAATTTAAAACTCTACAGCAAAAATTTCCCAACTCAGAATATGCCGACAGAGCGTTATTCCTTATAGGCTGGATTTATTTTCAAAAAGGTAATTACCCTGAGGCGATTACAAATTACCAGAACGTACTAACCGTATATCCTAGTTCCAAGCTTGGAGCAAATATTTATTATTCAGAAGGCGACTCGTATTTCAACATGGGCAAATATGACTCGGCAATTGCAAGTTATCAGCAGGTGCTGGTGAAATACCCGGCTTCCCCGCATGTGTATGATGCGGTTAACGGAATTCAGGATTGTTATGTAGCGCAGAACAAGCAAGACCAGGCAATTACTTTTATGCGCCAGTTTATTTCTCAAAATCCGTCGTTAAGTTTTGCCGATCAGATATTTTACAAAGTAGGCGATATATATTACAGCATGCAGAACTACAAACAAGCCGGGATAAGTTACAAAGAGTTTGTTGCAAATTATCCCAACAGTAAATTAGTACCGCAGGCCTATTATTGGATTGGCAAGAGTGCGGAGAATTTAAAACAATACGAGGAAGCAGTTTTTAATTTTAACAGGGTATTCAATACTTACCCGGCAAGCGACGCTGCCCCGGCTTCAGTAATTGAGATCGGGAACATCTACAATCAGATGAAGAATTACGATGGCGCGATAAATATTTATAACACCGCGTTAAAAACTCTTCCGAACACCCTTAGATACCCGGAAATAATGTATAATGAAGCTATGACTTATCTGAACAAAAAAGATATCCCTAATGCATCGGAAGTGTTTAATAACATTGTGCAAAATTATGGTGGTACCGTCTTTTCGGAAAAATCAAAATTGCAGCTTGGCTTAATATCGTTTCAGGCCAAACAATATACTGATGCGCAAAACTACTTCCAGAGCCTGGCGCAAAACAGAACCGACGATATTGGGGCGCAGGCCCAATTTTATTTGGGGCAAATACTGTTCGAGCAGAAAAACTACAATGATGCGATTACCGCTTTTGTAAGGGTAGGAACAATATTTCCCGCTTACGACGACTGGGTTACTCAATCTTATTTGAAACTTGGCGACTGCTACGTTCAGCTTAAAGATAAAAACCGCGCTAAAGAAATGTACCGTATAGTCTTTACAAAACACAGAGGTGACCAATACGGAAAAGAAGCACGAATCAAACTAGAGAAATTGAGATGATTAAAAAACTTTTTTTATTAATTATTTTTACATGTACTGTTAACGCCGTAGCGCAGGATCAGCAAAAACAAAATTCGAATGTTGAACTACCCGATTTTGTTATAACAGGTAAAGATGTTGTTAGTGTTCAAAAAGCAAAAAAAATTCCGCCGGGTTTTATTTCAATAATTTCGGAACAATTTGTAAAACCGGTTTTCCCGCCGGCTAATTTACCGGTTAAAGAAGTTCAAACTCCGATAAAAGGCAGTCTGGATTTAATTGATTCGCTGCATTTTGTCAGGGGTAAACTGGCTGCCGAAATGGGTTCTTATTCATTACCGG
Source organism: Ignavibacteriales bacterium (assembly GCA_027347125.1). GTDB lineage: Bacteria > Bacteroidota > Ignavibacteria > Ignavibacteriales > Ignavibacteriaceae > FEN-1297. The sequence continues at coordinate 12,708 of DAIERC010000106.1, read as the reverse complement.
CCGCAAGTTTAATTTTTACTAATCCTTTTTCAAACGGCTTATTTGAGGCCTTTGCAGACGCAGCAAACAGAAGAGCTTATGTTGCCGGCAGTGATCAATACCATTTATCCGGCGGGGCCAACCTAATGTTGTTTGTTAACAACCAGGCCGGTTTTCTTCCGGGGACACAAATTAAATTTCATGGAAACTTCGGCACATACGGCTACAAATTATTCGGTTCAGATAACCCGCAATTTAAAAGGAATTTTAACAAGGGCGACGCTTACATTTCAATAAACAACACTTTAAACAGATATTTTATTTTTAACGCCGAGGCAAACGACCGGTTGGCTTCTTACCAGAACGAAAATTTTTCAGAAAATCTTTTTAACATATTCGGTTCGGCAAAATTATCATTGCCTAATTTTAATCTTGGGGTAAATGCAAATTATCAGAAACAATTTATAACAAACGATTTTTATAACAACGGAAGATTTTATTACTTGTACGCTAGACCGTATATCGGGCTGGAGCTTTCGAAATTTATGAAAGTTTCTTTCGGATTTAATTACGCTAAAATTGATACCGATTTTTCCTTCTCGCCTTATGTCGGCTTTGGATTTTATCTTAATAAAGCAATTTCAATTTTCGGCGAGTATTCAACCGAACCTGAGTTTTTGAGCGCCGGGCATTATGCCGGGTTAAACCCGTATTTCAGAGCGCAGAAGTTTACCAACATATTTGTCAAAAAGAATTCTGCGTTTAATGTAACTCTAAAATATGAGTATTATACATATTTCGAAATTGATGGGGGAGTAAAATATAGTTCTTCTGATAACTTCCCGTATTTTTCTGACGCCGCGCAAAAAGGCCTGTTCGATATAAACACTACCGGCGCAAAAAACATTACCGGCTTTGTCAATCTTTTATTTCATCTTGGCCCTTACGGGATGTTTTACGGTACAGCGCAAGCCAGTGATGTACGCGATGCTTCGAAAAATTTTATCCCTTATTACCCGAGGGCAAAAGTTACACTTAATTACGGGTACAACTTTAGCTTCGGCCTTAATGCCGAAGCTAACCTGCAGTATTATTCCGGTATGTATACGGACATACTCAACACTACATTGTTAAATCCATTCTTCAATCTCGGGTTCAAATTACTTTACCAGTGGAAACCTAATTTGGGTTTAACCTTAAAGTTTGCAAACTTGTTAAACAGAAAAAATTTTATTTGGAATGGATACCAGGATACCCCGCTTGATATATCGGCGGGAATCAGTTTAACATTTTAACAATTTTTATTGAACAACCTAAATATGGAAAAAGGAACATATTTTATTTATTTATGTGATATATTTGATAGAAATTATATCAGAAATTATTTTATATCAATTTATAACCTGTATTAAAAAATGACCAAAGCCGAACTGATAAGAAGAATAGCAAAACGAAGCGGTGTTCCCGATTCGGAAACAAAAATATTCTTTGAATTGTTTCTTCAAAAAGCTGCATCAATTCTTAACAGGGGCGAAGCCGTAAAGCTTAGAGGCATCGGCTATTTTCAACTGAGACAGGGTATTATTAAAGACGTTTTAAATAAAGCCAAAGGAAACATTGTTTATTCCGATTTGATGGTTTATTTTCCTGCACAGGAAGAAACCGTTACCGCCGACGGCAGTTTAATTTTTAACGTACCGCTTCCCGTCGAGGCAGAATATGCCGAGGTGGATTCTTATTTCAGCCTAAGTATTGGCCGGCCTGTTATTCCCCTGGAAGGCGTAATTGATTCCGAATATTTTATTCCTCCTTCGGGGCACGAACTGAAAAAATTAATTGAAACCAAGGTAGACAAGCTTTTGCGCGAAGCTGAAGTAATAGACAAATATATAAAAGGTAACGAAGTACTTATTATTGAAGCCGATAAATCCGGTATTGAACAATATGAAATTAATTGGGATGAATCGGCAGCAGCCCCAAAAGCCGGATTAAAAAACAAAATAAAAAAAGAAAATAATTTGTCGGCCGAGTTCGAACATTTAACGTGGAATTTCGGTGAAGATCTGTCAAAGCAAATAGAGGAAGAGGCGATTATTGATTCGGCAAACGTAACAGAGCAAAGCCCATCTTATGAAAAAGATAAAGCCGATGAAGAACTTGTATGGGATTTTGGTGCCCCGGAAGCGGATGAGCTGGAGCCGGCTAATAGTTTTGAAACGGGAAGAGAAAAAAATATAGACGTTGTTGCCAAAGATATTCATGATGATTTTAACATTGAAGAGAATCCTCAGGCAACGGTACCGGACGAAAAAACCGAAGAAGACATTAACCGGTTTGAAAGAGTAAAATCGATAACATCGGAGTTCGGTGAAAACGACGCGGAAGGACTGGGAATCGGAAGAAATAATCTCTCCTGGAATTTTGGCAAAACATCCGAATTGGCTGCGGATATTACTGAGGCAGGTACCCCGCATGACGAAAATTCCTCTTCTAATGAACCTGAAGAAAAAATTAGTAATCTGACGCAGGAATCGGTTTCTGAATTTACAACAAAAGAAATTGATAATGCCCAAGCTGTGCCGGAAATAGAACCGGCCGGTAAGAAAGATAGTGCACCTAAGAAAGAACAAGAACGAAAAGAAAAACCTGATAGGATAACGGATGTAAAGACAAGGCAATATTCTTTTTCACGAAATAAGTCGCCTTTTGTTTTTATCGTAGCCCTTTTTACCATTATAGCGGTAGGGGCAGCGTTGTTTATATTTTTACAAAAAGACAGTTTAAAATTTCCGTGGCAAGGCACTAAAACCGGAAGCGGGCAAACACCGGCTTCAACCCCGGCTATAATTGAAAGACAATATGATATTCCGGTTACTTATCCTTATAACAATGAAGCTGTAAATAATAAAGAACAAGCCGCTATTAATAGTGATTTAAACGCGAAAGCGGCGCATGCAAATCAAAGCGCAAAGTCAAAGGAACAGGCAAATACGAGCTTATCATCCCTGCTAAAAGATCAAGCTCCTACTCTTTCTAACGGCAATAAAGTTTCAGGTTTAACCAAGGTTAAAGATAATGTGTATAAATCCGGGAACAATTATTTTGTTCAGGTTTCATCATGGCAATCGGAATTTGTAGCAAAAAAGGAATCCGAAAAATTTAACCGAAAAGGTTTTAAAAGTTTTGTAGAGAAGGTTAATATTCCCGGCAAGGGAACATGGTTTCGTGTAAAAGTAGGAAATTTTAAATCCGTAGAGCAAGCGGAAAATTTTTATAATACGAATAAATAATCCAGAAAAATAGAAGGCTTATAATGAATTTATTCTCAATGTTTTTGAAGGGCGGAATAATAATGTGGCCCATACTGCTATGCTCAGTTTTAGGGCTTGCGGTTATTGTGGACAGATATGTCGTTTTAAGAAAGGCAAGGATCAATATTCCCGCGTTTATGGTTAGGATAAGGGGCTTGTTGAAAAAGAGAGATATTGCCGGCGCAATAAGTTATTGCATCGAAGAAAAGTCTCCCGTGGCAAATATAATTCGCAAAGGATTAAAGAAATATAAACTTGGCCATGAGCGTATAAAAGAATCAATAGAAAACGCCGGTACACAAGAAGTAGTAAAGTTGGAGAAAGGTTTGTCTGTTTTAGCTACGGTAGCAGGCGTTGCGCCTTTGCTGGGATTTTTAGGTACGGTTACCGGAATGATATCCGCGTTTATGAGAATAGAAGATTTGGCAGGCGCAGCAAACCCAAGCGATTTGGCAGGCGGTATTTGGGAGGCCCTTGTTACAACCGCTTTCGGATTAATGGTAGGCATACCAGCCCTTGCCTTTTATAATTATTTTCTAAATAAAGTTAAAAGGCTTGTGGCCGATATGGAAACGGTGGCAAACGATGTTGTGGATGTAATACAGGACAGCACAATCGGTCAATCGGATATAGAAGAAGAAATCGAAATAGATATTTAGGATTTACAATGAAGTTTAAACTGTCCAACGAACCATTAAGCATATTCAGTTATTCCTCGCTTACCGATATTGTAATGTTGCTGCTTATTTTCTTTCTGTTAACATCACAGTTTGTTATTCAAACCGGCGTAAAAGTAAAACTGCCCGGTTCAAAAACAAATGAGCAAACCACGGCTTCCAAACTGGTAGTAACGCTAACATCCGGCGGCAATGTTTACGCAGGTACAGAACAGGTGGGCATAAACGAGTTGCCCGCTAAATTAAATATAATAAAGGGAGATAGCCGGGAAGAAAACCTTATTATACGCGCTGATAAAACCGTTCCGGTAGATCTTCTGATAAAAGTGATAGACGCAGCCAGGGCATCGGGCATAAGCAAATTTACTATTCAAACCGAAAAAGAAAAATTATAACCAGGACACGATAAAATTAAAACCGGTAATTTATGACATATCACGCGATTAAAAATACATCTTATGCTGTTTCAGTTATTGTTCATTTAATACTGCTGGCAATTTTTTTACTTGTGAAGATTTCAACTTCTTATCCTCCGCAAGACCTGGTAGAACTTACCTTCGGTCAAACGGGCTTACCGGGCTCTTCCGGCGCCCTGGGAGACCAAATAAATAACGTAGAACAGCAGGTTGCAAAGCAGGAACCCCAAAAAGAAGCTCAGGATAAAAAAGTAGAATTAAAAAAAGTAGACTTGCCTAAGGCGCAGAATACATCGGAAAATAATGTTATCAAACCGGGTGATAATAAAAAAGACAAGACTGATAATTCAAAAAATCAAACAGACCAAACAGCAAACTCTAATGTAAATTTGCCGGGCAAAGGAAATAGAGCAAGCGGTAATGGCAGTTTTGGAGACGATATTGATTGGGGAGGGCAGGGGCAAAGAAAAATATACAGTTATATAATTCCTCCTTACCCGGAAGGGGTGGATAAGTCGATAGATATTAGACTAAAATTTGTTATAATGCCAGACGGTACCGTAGGGACTATAATCCCATTAACAAAGGCTGATACGCGCCTTGAAACTGCAGCAATTAATTCGTTAAGACAGTGGAGGTTTGAGCCTTTGAACGCATACCAAAAGAAGGTACCGCAAACGGCGGTTATTGTTTTTCCTTTTCGGCTTCAATAAAAAGATCGCCGTAATACATCTTGTAAAAGAGGTACTCGGCAATTATCAAAAGAGTAAGTGAAAAAGCGTCTCTATCAAAATAAATTCCTAAGCCCTTGGGACCCATTACCGCTTGTGAAAACATTCCGGTAATTGTCCAGCCCACCGAAAACAAAATTCCTATCAATCCGAGATTAAGTAAAGCCGAAGTAATATTTTCATCCTGCCATTTTTTAGTAAAGATAATCAGGGCAAAAATTAAATGTATTGAAAAAATTAATGCAGTTATCATCAGTAATAATTATTATTTGTTCTGTAACCGTTTATTTAAGAAAGACATTCCTATCAGTCCGCCTAAAAATCCGAAGATAGTATTAATCAGAAGATTGCTTGTAAAAATTCCCACGGTATATAGAAATGAAAATCCGTAGGTTTTAATATCGTGAACCATCTGGTGCATTATTGCCATTGTTTGATCAAGCAAAGCGCCTAATTTATATTGGCTAATTAGCATTTCCGTTTGGGGTAACGCTTCAACAAAATCGTTTGACTTTGTAATGAAGGTAATCAGGACGTCAAAAAGGGTAGAGAATACAGCTGCAAAAATGCCGGTTAAAATTCCGAATAGCACGGCTGTTTTAAAATTTATAGGAAGCTGTGTTTTATTTATTTTGTGATCCAGGAAGAGAGCCAGAACAGCCGCCAACGGTACTATGAGGCAGCATCCCATATTTTTTACGCCCGGCACGGTAGTAAGTACTGCGGCGGCAAACCCGCTTACAAGCGGGGGAAATAACTTTTGTTTATTCATTATTATCTATCTTGTTTCCGTTAAAATGATTTTCAATAGCATCCAAAATATAAATAAATACAACTGAACCAAAAAATAATCCGGTAAAAAACGCCAGATATTTTGAGTACCTGTAAATATCTAATGTTGACATAACCACATCTATAATTACTGGCAGTATTGCCGCGTACAAAAGCTTGATGCCTAATTTTAGCCTCGGGGAAAAAAAGAGGGCAGAAAATGAAGTTAGTAACGCCCCCATATAAATTCCCGTGCACCTTGCGCATACAAAAAGTTTATGCCCCATAAAGCTGAATGTTTTTACATCCACCTGGTGGCAGACAGTGCCGTAGAATCTTTTTAATACGGGATACGTTACAATTGCAAAACCGGATCCGGGAAATAAAGATTGAGACGCAAAACCGATACACCAAAATAACACCACAATAAAAAATAAAAACCTTACGTTTTTTTTCTTCCTAATTAATTGTCTTGCACGGTTAAGCATTACTCCGCCTTAAAAATTAGAATCTTTTCGGGCGTAAGGACATACAATTTGTTGTTGAAAATAAGCGAGTTTATAATATCCGTAAGATTACCGGTTCCTGTTAAAACCGCTTTCTTGATTTCAAAATCTATATTATTCGTTTTGGTATAATAAACTGTGTCATGGTTGGTAAGAGTGAGGTTGTCGAAAATAATTCTTATACCGTCAAGTTCGTTGTCGTTTTTAATTAACGCAACGTTATTACCGTATTGGTCAAATACCACTATTCTGTTCTTATCTAGTACAAATATTTTATTATCCGCAGAAACAGCTAATTGTATCGGCTTTGAAAGTGAGAAAGAGCCCGCATCGTAACCGCCGAAATTTTGAGTGAAATTACCGAACAGATCGAATTTAACGACGCGCTTATTTTCCGAATCAAGAATATATAAATCACCCTGCTGCGATAAAGCGCAGCTTAACGGGTACCCGAACCTTTCGTTCCTGTTACTGTTATCCCTGGTGTATAGCGAGGAAACAAAGTTTAAATCTTTATCGAATCTCTCAATCCGGCTGTTATTCTTGTCGCATACAAAAACAGAAAGCGGGTTGGCGTAAACATCTGTAGGAGTATCAAATTGTCCATCATCCCAACCGTAACCTCCCGCATATTTTAAAACATTGCCTAGCGTATCTATCTTGTATATTTCGTTCGTGCCCGCATCGGTTACATAAATTGTTCCCGCTGAAGTTATGTAAAATGAGGTTGCCGATTTGAAATTTCCTATACCGGTAACAAACTTGAAATTTTGAGAAAGCGAAAGAGATGAAAGCAGTAAGATTAAGATAACGGTTTTATTGCAGGTCTTCATATTAAAATATAAAATTTGTTATTTGAAGATAAGACGTTCCGGTTAAAATGAAAAGGTAAAACAGTACATTAAAAACTCTTCGCCGTATAGCCTTTATATCCTAACAATACGCATCCATATCGGTATCACGTTTTTTATAAAAGATTTGTATTGAAAAATTAAATATTGTATTTTTATTTCCTAAAAAATTTGTAAAATTGCCTCATGGTGTAATTGGCAACACGTCTGACTCTGGATCAGAAGAGTCCAGGTTCGAGCCCTGGTGAGGCAGCAGGTAAATTAAAAATTGAGAATGCAGTTATTAGGTTGATGAAGACCGGCATTAATTTTGCATTTAATAAAATACAGGCGCGTTCGTCTAGTGGCTTAGGACGCCGCCCTCTCAAGGCGGAGACCACGGGTTCGAATCCCGTACGCGCTACTAAGAGCGAACCGGTTGTTCGCTTTCTTTTTATTTAACTCATTAGTTGTTACATTTCTCCCCGTTATTCTTGTCTAAAATGAAAAGATTTGAAAAACATATTTTTATCTGTGAGAATAAAAGACCCGACGGGCACCCGCGCGGATGCTGCCTAGACAAGGGAAGCGCAGCAGTGCGAAGTATGTTTAAGAAAAGATTAAAAGAGCTGGGATTGAATTCCGATGTTAGAGCCAACTCGGCTGGCTGTCTTGACGCATGTGAATACGGCGTTACTGTTCTTGTTTACCCTGAACAGATTTGGTACGGCGGAGTTAAAACCGATGATGTGGAAGAAATAATTCAAAGCCATATTGTGAATAATAAACCTGTTGAGCGTTTATTTATAAAAGACAAAAGGTTTAATAAAGATGAGTTTGAAGCCTGAACAAAAACATGCTAAGAAAATATTCGATTTGCTTAAAGACGAATACCCAGTAGTAAAAAGCGCCTTAAATTTTGATAACCCTTTTCAGCTTTTAATTGCAACAATTCTTTCAGCACAATGCACCGACGAAAGAGTAAATATTGTAACTCAAAGTCTATTTAAAAAATATAAAGGTTCTAAGGATTTTATAAAGGTAACTTCGGCAGAACTTGAAAAAGATATCTTCTCTACAGGATTTTACAGGCAAAAGGCCAAAAGCCTGAAGCAGTGCTGCGAAGTGCTGGAAAAAGATTTTAGCGGAAAAGTACCTGCCGATTTTGAGTCTCTAAACAAACTGCCGGGTGTAGGAAGAAAAACCGCATCGGTTGTTGCCGGCAACGCTTTCGGGATTCCGGCCATTGCCGTTGACACGCATGTAAAACGGTTATCAAATTTGCTCGGCTTTATTGATTCGAGCGACCCGGAAAAAATTGAGATAAAACTAAAAGAACTTTTACCGGAAGAAGATTGGATAAATTCTTCTCATTACCTGGCAGCGCACGGAAGAAAAATTTGTATAGCCCGTAAGCCGCATTGTCTTAAGTGTGTCCTGGGCGATGTTTGCCCCGGTTTTAATCCCGATAATAAGTAAAAAAATGGACTTATAAGATAGAAAGCTGATAGGAATTTGGCAATGCATACTAAAATGTGCAATGCCGGTTACAAAATAATAGGTTAATACTATGGAAGATGCTGCACATAACAGAGAATATTGTTTATCAATTTTAAAGGATTACACAAAATCCGACAGCCTTCTTAAACACGCTTATGCTGTTGAAACATGTGTTAGGGCATACGCAAAAAAAATGAACCAGGATGTAGAACTTTGGGGAAACGTGGCTTTACTTCACGACTTTGATTATGAAATGTTTCCTACCGCAGAACAACATCCTTATAAAGGATCAGAGATACTCGAAGAAAAAGGTTTTGATGAGGAATTCAGGAATACTATTCTTTCGCACGCAGAATACACCGGAGTAAAAAGAGAAACCATTCTGGCAAAAACTTTATTTGCCTGTGATGAACTTGCCGGGTTTATTACCGCGGTTACTTATGTACGTCCAAGCAAAAGTATTGAAGAGGTTGAAGTAAAGTCAGTTAGAAAAAAGATGAAAGATAAAGCCTTTGCCAGAAGCGTAAGCCGTGAAGATATAATAAACGGAGCCGAGCAGTTAGGCATTCCGCTGGACGAGCATATTGAATTTTGTATTAATGCAATGAAAAATAATAAGAAAGAACTGGGTTTATAAATGGTTGGAGATTCCGTAAATAATTTTCAGCTTAAAGACAATAACGGCAATAAATTTGATCTGTTCGCCAGTCTGGATAAAAAGGTTTTGCTTGTTTTTTATCCTAGGGACAACTCGCCTGTTTGCTCGCGGCAGTTGAACGATTACACAAAAAACAAAAACGAGTTTTATCGGAATGATATAAAAATTTACGGAATAAATTCCGAAGATCAGCAACATCATCAATCCTTTTGCGCAAACATTGGTATAGATTTCCCGCTGCTTATCGATGAAGATAAAAAGATTACAAAGAAATTCAACGCGCTCGGTTTCGCAGGTTCTACCAAACGTAAATTAGTTTTAATAGGTACCGATAAAAAAATTCTTTTTGAGAAAACCGTCTTTCCATTATTCTATTTGAACTCCGAGCAAATTTTAAAGACATTAAGGGAAAATAACGTTATTTTGTAGCAACATTTTATTTCGCAAATAATTACTGTATTTGACTTGACTATTTAGTTAAAGCTTAAGTAAATTTGTCCTAAATTTTTAGGAGAATTATAAAGAGAACTTGCTACAGCAAAAAAAATGTTACCGAGCCACGGGAATTTTATTTTTATTAACTCTGTAACTAATAAAGAACTAAACTATATTTTATATGATTAGCAAATTCTCTCTATTATTCTTTTTAGTGTTTTCTGCTTTAATCTTTCCGCAGGAAGGATTAAAAGTAATATCTTCTAATCGCCAATCCATATTATTCGAATATTCTCCAAATTATTCAGACACTTCAATTGTTCAGGTAGATAATCAAAATTATTATAGAATTTCAGTACTCGGCGGTTTTATTTCGCAGCCCGAAAAATGGGGCGCCCCCGCAATACCAGAAAGAGGCGTTAATCTTGGCGTTCCAAACGAATACGGTAATACCATAGAAATAATAAGTAGCACGTACAAACAAATTATAGGTAAAGTTATCCCGGTTGCAACACCATATAAAAACGGGAACATGGACGATTCGAAATACGTAATTGGGCAGGATTATTATAATTATAAATCTTCTCCGGAACTAATAACATTCGGTCAATTCGGTTTGATGAGAAACATTCCCACGCAAGCTTTGATTATCGCTCCGGTAAAATTTGATCCGAACCAAAACCAGATAAAGTTGTATACAAAAATAGTATTCAGAGTTAACTATTCTTCCAACCAGGCAATAGCCAAAAATCCCGCCGGCAATTTTCTTGAAAATATTCTAATCAACTTTGACGTTGCAAAATATTGGGTTAAGGAAGAAAATAAGAAACTGCTTAAGCCGAATGGATTACAGGGCAGTGTTCTTGCTTCCGGCACATGGGGTCGTTTTGAGGCTCCGTATGAGGGAATCTACAAGATAACCAAAAGCATGCTGCCGTCGCTTGGTATAAACCCTGATTCCGTTGATCCCAGCACAATTAAAATTTACAACAACGGCGGAAAAATACTGCCGGAAGATGTTGTAGCGCCGCGGCCTCAGGACCTTGTTGAAAACGCAATTATATTTGTCGGTAACGATAGTAAACATTTTAACGACGGTGATTATATATTGCTCTACGGGCGCGGTGATAACTTCTGGGATTATGATACAGCGACAAAATCTTTTGATAGGGCACATAATCCTTATTCAAACCATAATTATTATTGGGTAACATCCGGCGGTGCCCAGGGAAAAAGAATGCAGCCGCAGGCTGGTCTTGATGTTCAAAATCCGTATGTACAAAATTCTTCCGTGGGATTTGCGCAGTGGGATGAAGATAAAATTAACGTCGGCAAAACCGGCAGAGAATATTTCGGCGACGAATTTTCTCAGAATTCAACGTCAATGACTTATACCAGCAAGTTGCCGGGAAGAATTAGCGGGACAACTATAAATTATACAATGCGCTTTGCCGACGCTTCACCTGATGCACTCGGCCTTAAAGTTGACGAGAATTCCAATAATATTTACAGCACGGTTTTAAACGGTTATGGTAACCAGCTTTATTATTACGGCATAGCAAGAACGTTTACCGCCAGTTACAACGGAAGTTTAACATCTGATAACAGGAGTCTTTTAAAATTTTCGGTTACTCCTACTACCGTGGCGGCTAAAGGTTATCTGGATTATTTTGAAATTACCTATCAGCGGAATTTTACCGCAGTAGGAAACAACATCCTGTTCTTTTCAAAAGATACAACTGCCGTAATTCAGTATAATCTTTCCGGTTTTTCATCTACCGATATAAAAGTTTTTAATATTAGCGATTATGCAAACGTAAAACTTGTACAAAATTTTGTAATGCTTAGCGGCGGCGAATGCCGTTTCCAGGCGCAGCAAAATTCGGGGCACGTATCTAAATATTACGCGGTGGGCAGCGATAGTTTCTATACTCCTACAAATTTATCAAAAGTAAGCAACCCGATTTACACTGATTTGCGTTCTATACAGCCCGGCGCAAAATACATTATTATTACCAGCAGGCAATTTCAGGATGCCGCCGAAAAATTGAAAACTTACAGGCAAAATACGGCAAAAAATAAGCTTTCAACTGTTATTGTAGATGTTGAAGATATTTATAACCAGTTTTCTTGCGGTTCATTAGATCCTACGGCTCTAAGGGATTTTATCAGGTATGCGTTCGTTAACTGGCAAATTACACCGGAATATGTTTTGCTATTCGGCAAAGGAACATACGATCCCAAAGATGTGGAAGGATACCACACCGATTTTGTGCCTACATATCAAACAGAGGAGTCTTTGAACCAATTGTATTCTTTCCCGACAGATGATTATTATGTTAGAGTCAGCGGGAATGATCCGTTTGTAGATTTATCATACGGAAGGATACCGGTTACAACAGACGATCAAGCGAATAATTTTGTAAGCAAGATAATCGACTACGAAAACAGCAACGATAAGGGGCCATGGAGAAATTTAATAACGCTTGTTGCCGACGATGCCTGGCACGGAGCCGATTATGATGGCAATGAACATACACAGCCTTCAGAGTACCTGGCAAATACAATTATTCCTTCGTCTTACGATTTAAATAAGATTTACCTTGCGGCTTATCCAGTAGTTATTACCAGTGTTGGAAAAAGAATTCCGGATGCTTATCAGGCGATAATAAATTCCATAAACGACGGAACATTGATAATGAATTATATCGGGCACGGTAGCCCGGAATTGTGGGCGGATGAAAGGGTGTTTGTTCAAAGCACCACAATACCGCAGCTGCACAACAGTCGGCTATTTTTTTTAACCGCGGCTACTTGCGACTTCGGGCGTTATGACGATCCCAACATACAAAGTTCAACCGAGGAAATGCTCCTTCTTAACAACAACGGTCAGA
>DAIERC010000089.1 GCA_027347125.1 Ignavibacteriales bacterium | reverse complement strand
TCCTGAAAAGAAATTAACTTCATTTGCAAGCCCAAGGGCTGAAAATATAGCGATAAACGCAAAGATAGTTATAGGATTAGTGAGCGTTAGAATAACAGCAGAGATGTATGATCCGAATATCCCGCTGCTGTGGATATGTTTCTTAGGATCGGTGGGAGTAGTACGAAATGTCCTTATACCAATGAACAACAGCAGCGCACCTCCAATAAGCCTTATCCATATCCGCTCTGCTGTAAGCACACCGGATATAAAGGTAAATCCAAATGCAGCAATACAAGCATAAAATAAATCTGCAGTTGCAGCTCCAATACCAATTACCATCCCGCGCAAACGACCCTCAGTAAGTGTTTTGCGGATGCACATTATGCCGATAGGCCCAATTGGCACAGCCATCAGAAATCCGATAATAATTCCTTTAAGAAAAAGAATTGGCTCCATGTTTTCGTCTTAATTAAGAGCAATACTAATTGTAAGAGGATATACGTTTGTAATTTTAACGGTTGAATTACTTTGTTCATGATGATCTACTACCCATGTGCCCACAAAATATCCAAGTGCAGCACCGGCAAAAGTATCGGATGTCCAATGCTGATCTTGATAAACGCGGGAAATTAAAGTGAGCACCGCGGGTAAGTAAGCCAGCACTTTCAGAACGGGCGACACAGCATTTCTTGAAAGAACTGTTGAAAGTATAAATGCAACCGTAGAGTGCCCACTGGGCATTGATTTTTGATCCTGGTTAAAAATTGATGAGAAGGGGCGGAAGAAATGGGTACCTTCGTTTAGGTACGGTCTTGATCTGCCGATTGCAAGTTTTAAAACAAAGGAAAGCGCCCCGGCATACAGCGATGCTTGTCCTATTTCATAAGCGATTTTTCTAGTACCGATATCATCGGTTAAAAGTGAATATATTGCGAATCCGCTAAATAATACGATGGGTGAATATATTTCCGCCCACACCCTCCCGGCTACTATCGGAGCGCTGTAGTAATATTTTTGGTCTTTCAAAACTGCCGTGCGGATTGGCTGATCTGCTTGTGCCACTAAAAAAGTTCCCGCACTTATCAAACCAATTTTTAGCCAATCACTTCCGTCCCACTTAACAGGTTGTGTAACGAAATCCACGGTCTCTCTTCCAAACTGAGAAAAAGTATATTTATTGTTCTGTACGGAATTCCGTAAAGAAGCGGTTTGTGCCAATAGGGAATATCCGCAAAGGATTGTTAGTATGAGTGATAAAAATATTTTCTTCATGTTTGTATCCATTACTATTTTTTGTCTGTTATAAAATTTAGTGATAAATCATTTTATCTTTTAAACTTGAACTCTTCCAAAAATATTTGAACATAAATCTTTTGTTCTGTCCGAATGGAATGTACACTTGTAAATTCGCGCGGGTATCTGTCGCTGTAGTAAATCAAATGTTCGAACCCAAGGTTTACATTATTAAAAAGTTTGAATTTAATGCTGGGTTGGATTAATGCTATATAGCTATTTCCTGCGGTTCCAACAAATGTGTGAAACCACCAGTAATAACCTGTAAATGAAACGCCTGCCCATCCGCCGATATTAAAAGTGCTTTCAAGCTTTAATTCCGCTCCGCCGGCGTAATTATAATCTCTAACCTGCGTAGTATCCGGCCCTAATCGACCGCTGAGTGCGCCGAAAGGCATTATAGCAACATGAAGATTAGTATAAAGGCTCGAACTCTTACTCAATTGCAGCTTTGAAATCACTCCGGGCCCAAAAGCCAGGTCGGCTAATTCGAAAGTTTTATTGTCAAAAAAATTCATGTGCTGAAATAAGCCGAGTAACATCTCTAAATTACCGGTTTGAACATTGCTGCTGTATAACATACCGTAGCCAGTCACGTTGTCGATAATTTTCCTTCCAACCCCGATATCGAAATCCGACCGGAGTTTAAAATAATCAAAAGGCTTTCGTGATATTTTTTCAAACGGGTTTCCGTAATCGAGATTAAGATTGAAATTAAGGCTGTTACTTCCTTTCTGTATTGCCGTTCCTTCATTTACTCTATGATACCCAACGGCTAAAGTTATATTAAGCGGTTCCTGCTGGTACACTTCCCTTGGTGTTGTCCTGGAAATTTCACCGCTCAAAAGCCTGCTAAAGAATCTTGTAGGTGTAATTACCGCAACGGCGGCTTCCCGTATAAATCTATCGAACCCGGTTGATTGATCATCCAGAATATTTGAACCCAGCCGGTAAAATATTTCTCCTAAGAAAGCGCCATTAATTGTAGTGTTGATTATATCGTTATACGATGGTAAAGTATTTTCTCCGAAATATTCCCACTCTAAACTGCCCAAAGCCGCAAAAGGCACAGATTCGTAAAAAGAATAACCGTTTGCACGTGCAACGTTAAAATACATTCCACCTGAAAAAGGATGGAAAAAATTATTCATAGCAAACCTGTCATTATCCCATTCCCATCCCGTTTTTAAATTATGTTTCCAGCTGTTAAATCCTACCCTTGAAAAATCAAAGTTAAAAATGTACCTATCAATTAAATTGGTGGTAACACCGGTCAGGGTAACTCCTAAAGCAACCTCCCACAAAGTTGATTTTTTGTTGTAAGCCGGGTCGTCGTTCAGCAAATCACCGTACATGTTGTACTTCATAGTATCCGTTAAAGAAGTATTTATAGTATCCGGGAAAAATGTTTCATGAGGATTCGGGACTAAAT
>DAIERC010000072.1 GCA_027347125.1 Ignavibacteriales bacterium | reverse complement strand
GTTTATAAAAGCAGATATTACCGATAAAAATTTATCCGCACTTTTTGAAAAAGAAAAATTTGATGTTGTAAACCACCACGCCGCGCAAATGGATGTTAGGCGCTCGGTAGCTGACCCGGTTTTTGACGCCAACACAAATATAATCGGCACAATCAATCTTCTTCAAAATTGTGTTAGAACCGGTGTAAATAAATTTATGTTCGCGTCTACCGGAGGCGCTGTTTACGGTGAACAAAATTATTTTCCCGCCGATGAAAATCATCCCACTTCTCCCCTTTCCCCTTACGGCATTTCCAAATTAGCTGTCGAGAAATATTTGTACTTTTATAACATCCAGTACAAATTGAATTACACAATTTTAAGATACGCCAACATTTACGGCCCGCGCCAAAATCCTTTTGGAGAAGCAGGTGTGGTTGCAATATTCACCACAAAAATGCTAAAGGGAGTTCAGCCCGTTATAAACGGAACAGGCGAACAAACAAGAGATTATGTTTTTGTGGGCGATGTTGCAAAAGCTAATATACTGGGACTTAGCGACGATAAAACCAATATTTATAATATCGGTACCGCAAAGGAAACAAACGTAAACGAAATTTTTTCCGTGTTAAATAAAATTGTCGGGAAAAGAATGGTAGAAAAACACGGGCCTGCCGCTCCGGGCGAGCAATTAAGAAGTGTTATTACTTCGGAAAAATTATTTAAACGCTTCGGCTGGAAACCTTCAACATCATTAAGCGAAGGCCTGGAAAAAACCGTAGAATTCTTTAAATCAGTTAACGGTTAATAACTTATACAATTATTTTCTTTACCTAACGGAAATTACCTAATGCCTGATAAAAGCTTTGTAGAAAAAATATTTAATAACGATAGAAGAACTGTAGCACGCTCCATTTCAATTGTTGAATCTGATAGTAAAGCATCCGAAGAATTATTAAAGGAAATTTATTTTAAAGTCGGCAACGCATACCGTATAGGCATTACAGGCCCTCCGGGAGCGGGTAAAAGCACTATCACAAATCAGCTTACAAAATTTTACCGGGCTCAAAATAAACGTATCGGGATTATTGCCGTGGACCCGACCAGTCCTTTTACCGGCGGCGCTCTTCTTGGCGACAGGGTAAGAATGAGCGACATCGGACAGGACGAAGGCGTGTTTATCAGAAGTATGGCAACACGTGGAAGCCTTGGCGGTTTAAGCAAAAAAGCCAACGACGCAGCTGATATTCTTGACGCTGCCGGATATGATTTAATTTTAATGGAAACTGTTGGCGTCGGCCAATCGGAACTGGATATTGCCGAAGCAGCCGATACTACCGTTGTTGTTCTTGTGCCGGAATCCGGCGATGCTGTGCAGGCAATGAAGGCCGGTTTAATGGAGATAGCCGATTTTTTTGTTGTTAATAAAAGCGACCGGCCGGGAGCACAACAAGCAGTATCGGCTTTGAAAACCATATTGATGATGAGAGACCACAACGCGTCATCATGGATGCCCAATATTTTAACATCAACGGCTTCGGAAAATAAAGGCATAGCAGAAATTGCAGAAGAGATAAAAAGACATTTTGAATTCTTAAAAGAGAATAATAAATTGATTCTGAAAAGAGAACACAGAACGAAAATAAGAATTAAAGAAATTGTAGAGCAAAAAATCAGGAAAAAACTTTGGAATGAAATCGGCAACAATTCGCTTAATTCATCCTTAGAAAAAGTTGTGCTTGGTAATTTGTCTCCATATCACATTGCGGATGAGATTATAGAAAATTTCAAAAATCAGTTTTAACTTCCGATAGGACAAAAGGAAAATATAAACCAGGTTCAAAAGACGGACATTTATATTTTTTATTCAATCAGTAAAACACTGTGCGGTTTTTTATCTTTATAAGAAAGGAAGTCCAATGGAACAAACGGTTTTCCCATTTTTAACCGAACTAACCGAGAACCAGTTATTAATCCGCAACACAATTAAAAACTTTGCCGAAGAAAAGATTCGTCCGGTTATAATGGAATACGACGAATCGCAAAAGTTCCCTGTGGATATTTTTAATCAATTAGGCGAGCTAGGATTTCTGGGAATATTAATTCCGGAAGAATACGGCGGCGCGGGGCTCGGATATATTGAGTTTGCAATTATAATTGAAGAGCTCGCAAAGGTTGATCCATCAATCGCGCTTTCCGTTGCGGCGCATAACGGTTTATGTACAAATCATCTTTACAGTTTCGGCAATGAAGTACAACGCAATAAATATTTACCCGATCTAACCAGCGGAAGAAAAATCGGCGCGTGGGGTTTAACCGAACCGGCATCCGGCAGCGATGCCGCGGGACTAAAGACAACCGCGGAGAAAAAAGATAAATCCTATATTTTAAATGGCAGCAAAACATTTATAACCCACGGAACGGTTGGTGAGATTGCAGTTATAATGGCCATTACAGACCCTTCCAAAGGCAAAAAAGGAATATCCGCCTTCATTTTAGAAAAAGGCACCGAAGGATTTATTACAGGTAAAAAAGAAAATAAGATGGGAATGCGTGCAAGCGATACAACCCAGCTTGCATTTGATAATTGTAAAATACCCGAAGAAAATTTACTAGGCAATGAAGGCGAAGGATTTATTCAAGCGATGAAAATACTCGAGGGCGGAAGAATATCTATTGCGGCATTAAGCTTGGGGTTAGCGCAAGGAGCACTGAATGCGGCAGTTAAATATTCTCATGAAAGAAAACAATTCGGTAAAGCTATTAATGAATTTCAGGGAATACAATTCAAATTTGCCGATATGCTTACAAATATTGAAGCGGCCAGAATGCTTACTTACCGCGCCGCAAAAATGAAAGACAACAGAATACCGAATACAAAAGAAGCCGCAATGGCTAAATTATTAGCGAGTGAAATAGCAGAAAAAGCTGCCTCGGAAGCTGTTCAAATATTCGGAGGCTACGGATATGTAAAAGATTACCCGGTAGAAAAATTTTATAGGGATGTAAAATTGTGCACAATTGGTGAAGGCACATCGGAAATTCAAAGATTAGTTATTGCCAGAGATTTGCTTAAGGAAAAATAATATGGGTAAAATCGGAAATCCTAAAAACGAAGATGAAGCTTTTCTAAAAAGAGAAGATTATTACAAAAACCTTCTCAGAAAATTGAAAGCCGAAAAACAAAAAGTACAACTTGGCGGTGGTGAAAAAGCGATTGAAAGACACAAGGCAAAAGGTAAACTAACTGCAAGGGAAAGAATTAATCTTCTGGTAGACAATCCCAATGAATTTATTGAACTAAGCACTTTTGCCGCTTACAACATGTACCAGGAATACGGCGGTGCCCCTTCTTCCGGTACTGTTTATGGTTTAGGAAAAATAAATAACAAGTATCATGTTGTAGTTGCAAACGACGCTACTGTTAAAGCAGGCGCATGGTTTCCTATTACCGCAAAGAAAAACTTACGCGCTCAAGAAATTGCGATTGAAAATAAACTGCCTATAATATACTTAGTTGACAGCGCAGGTGTTTTCCTTCCGCTGCAGGAAGACATTTTTCCGGATAAAGAACATTTCGGTAGAGTGTTCAGAAATAATGCCGTTATGTCTTCACAAGGCATTCCGCAAATAGCCGCAATAATGGGGCCTTGCGTAGCAGGCGGCGCATACTTACCTATAATGAGCGACGAAGCGTTAATAGTTGAAGGTGAAGGTTCGGTGTTCTTAGCAGGCTCGCATCTTGTTAGAGCGGCAATTGGTGAAATTATTAACAACGAAAATTTGGGAGGCGCAAAAGTGCAATCAAATATTTCGGGCGTTACGGATTATATAATGAAAAACGATACCGAATGCATTCAACAAATAAAAAAGTTAACCGAAAAATTCGGCAATAAAGAAAAAGCAGGTTTTAATAGAGCCGAAAGCCTACCTCCCCTTTTTCCTTCAAAAGAAATTTACGGATTATTGCCTGAAGATCCGCTTAAACCTTATGACATGTACGAAATAATTTCAAGAATTGTCGATGATTCCGAAATAGACGAATACAAGGCCGGTTATGGTAAAACTATAATAACAGCATATGCCAGAGTTGACGGCTGGGCTGTTGGCATAGTTGCAAACCAGCGTACGGTAATAAAAACGGAAACTGGAGAAATGCAGGTAGGCGGAGTAATTTATTCAGATAGCGCGGACAAAGCGGCACGTTTTATAATGAACTGCAACCAGAGGAAAATTCCTTTGTTGTTTTTACAGGATGTAACAGGCTTTATGGTGGGAAGCAGAGCCGAACACGGCGGCATAATTAAGGACGGCGCAAAAATGGTTAACGCGGTTGCAAACTCGGTTGTACCTAAAATTACAATTATAATCGGCAACAGTTTTGGAGCGGGCAATTACGCAATGTGCGGAAAGGCCTACGACCCACGTTTTATATTCGCTTACCCAAACGCAAAAATAGCTGTAATGGGAGGAGCACAAGCCAGCAGCGTTCTACTTGATATAAAACTTAAACAAGCGGAAAAAAACGGGAAAGTATTTGACGATAACGAAAAGAAAAAACTTTTAAAAGAAATTACAAACTCTTACGAAGAAAGCAGTACCCCACTTTACGCGGCAGCACGTTTATGGGTTGACGAACTAATTGACCCGGCCTTAACACGTCAATATGTTTCAATGGCTATAGAATTGGCCGACAACAATCCTGATATTCCCAAATTCAATGTGGGAGTTATTCAAACTTAATATTTATACGCAAAGAAAATTAAAATAATTCTATAATAATAAAGTTTGAAATCGATTCACTTTACATGTTTTAACGTTTCGTAGTACAGAATTAATAATTTAATTTTACTCCGAACATAATATTTCTTCCGGGCATCGGGTAGCCGTTGTCTATCTGATAATTTTCATTCAAAAGATTACCGCCTTTAACAAATATTTTAAGCATACCCCTTAGGGAATAATTCAACGTCGCGTCTAAAACAAAATAACTTTCAGTATTTGTATTTTGTATGCTGGTGTATAACCCTGCAACCTTTTGTAAGTTTAGGTTAACATCTAGCGGTTTATAAACATAATTAAGCATGAGATTAATTTTATGTTCCGGAGCATATAAAGTTGGTGCGTTGCAATTAAGAAAAGAATAATTAAAGAGCATATTAAAATTATCATTTACCAAATACTTCCCCGCAAACTCAATTCCCTTATGAATAAAGCTCCCGGAATTGCTGTTGGTGTTAAAAGGCGGCGTAACAACTATAAGATTATCGCCTTCATCATAAAAAGCTGTAATGCTAAAAGTTAAATAATCATTCAACATGTTTTTATCCAGACTAATTTCATAATTCCAAACATGCTCCGGCGTTAAAGTTTGATTTGCAGCGGGAAACAAATAAAGCTCGTTTATTGTGGGGCTCCTGAACGCTTTACTTGCGGCTGCTTTTATTGTTGTAGTGTTATTCACCGAATAGGTGATCCCGAAATCCGGTGTAATATCGTTACCGAACAAAGAATTTTGTGTTAAGCGAATACCTGCTTCAATATTCATCGGCGCGAACGGAGAATAATTTAAAAGCCCATAGACGGCCGTTTCATCTGCCGAATGATAAATGCCCAAGCCTTTCGCAACAAACGGAGGAAGCCCGGGTTGGGTTCCTTTACCGCCGTAATTTTTATAGTCTATTCCAAAAGTAAAAATGTTATTATCAAAATATTTTATATTCTGGTAAAAAGTAATTCCTTTCATCTCGTCATCGGAACTCCATCCGTTAAAAAAATTATGATCACCATAACTGTAAAATAATCTTAACGCACCTTCAAAATTGTTAAAATTATTTAAGATGGAAAACGAACCTCTTGTGCGAAGGTAATTATAATAGTTGTTTACGGTTGGATTGGTAATGGTTCCGGGGTCATAAAATTTTGATTTGCTCAAATTTCCATCAGCAATAAAATGAAACGCTCCCGCCGGTGTTAACGAAAGTTTTAAATAACCTGCGGTAGTATTAAAACCATCTTGTGCATCGGTTCGTATGCCGTCGGTATTTGAGTTGTTTAACGAGGCAAAAACACCGAATATATTATTTCTATAACCTACCGAACCGTTAACTCCTAGAGTTTTAAAAGTACCGTAATATGTCGAAGCGTTTAAACTAAGTTTATTCAGCGCAGGTTGTTTTGTAATTATATTAATAGCACCGCCAAGGGCGTTTGTGCCGTATAAGATTGAACTTGCACCGCGTATAATTTCCACTCTTTGTATATCGGAAGAGTTTAGTGCGTCAACAATCGGATGCCCGAATATGCCCATGAACTGGGGCTGTCCGTCGATTAATACAAGAACGTTCGAATTAGGATTCCCGCCTATTCCGCGAATAGTTAAAATGCCGCCTGCGCTTGGCCCAATTCCATAACCTGCTATATTTTTAGCGTCAACAAACAATCCTGGCACCTGTGTGCTTAACACCGGAAGAATATTTATTGAGTTACTTTCAGTAATTTCTTTATTGTCAATTACAGTAATACTTGCTGGTATTTCCTCTTTATTAATTTTTATCCGGGTACCCGTTATCACCACTTCTTTTAAATGAAATGTGTTTACGGAATCTTTACGAACTGATTGCGCCAGCGAGAAAGAAGAGTATGATAAAAACATCCAGCAAAGGATTAAGGCTAGGAAGAGTATATTTGACCTGTAGAAAATTTTAATTTTTATTTTATCCATTCTGTTTTAATTTCCAAGGCCAATCTACACATGTATTAACTTCGGGAAATAAGACGTAATCCGCTTTGCCCTTAAAAACCAGGGTTTTAATCTTGTTCCCGGGGAATATTGATTTTGCTGTTTCGAGAGTATTGCCTGTTACCGACACATCATCTACTAACAATAAATTCAGGCCTAAAAGTTCTTCGTTTAATTCATTCAATAAAACCGGCATAATGTGCTGGGGATTATTTTTTTCATCTCGAAAATTTATCCGGATAATCCGCAAATCAATATTTGTTTTGTACGCAATTAAACTTGCAGGAACTACTCCTCCGGTAGCTATGCCGATAATCAAATCAAACGAAGGAAGAACTAACCTGTCTACTCTTTCTTTTATTTCTTTAAATGATAAACTCTGCATTAATGTATTTCGAATTATACCGAATACTATTTCTTGTTAAATTGAATTAATGCAACGTTCATCAATACCAGCAACAAGATACCGGGTAAGCCGGTAACAAAAGCCGACTGAAAGTAGCTTGCCAACGACGAGTTAGACATTAAAACCGGGAAAGCAAGCAAAGCCAAAAACGATATTACCATCGCAACTACGTAAGACGAAAGAGCGTCCAGATATTTTAATGAACTAAAGTTGCTAAATATTTTTGAAGCAGAAATGAACAAAGCAAGTTGAAGTGTTAGCAGAGGAATTAAATCAGCCCTCGGATTCCCGGTTATCAAATAATTCATAAAAGGCGCCGCCAGCGATGTTAATAAAGCAACATGAAACTTGAAATACTTTACGGCAAAATAAGGAGCAAAAAACATCGCTAAAAATATTGCTCCTACAGGTATACCGTTATAAGACGGCAACAAATGAATTAAAAAAGTTATGAGTACAGACAACGCCAAAACCAGCGCCGTTTCTTTTACTTGTAAACGGACAATTATACCTGGTTTTGCAGCTATTGTATTTGTTGAAAACATATGGACCTCATTATCTTATATTAAACAATAAACTCGTTTTTATTATCGGCACATCAATTAAATAGTTTTTTAAAACTGAAAGACAACAGTGCAAATAATTTAAGGTTTAAAATGGAGATTGAGTTTGTAAAAGTCAATTCGAAAAACATTTATTAATTGTTTTTGAGGTATTTATATTAGACACCATACTTTTAACTTTACTGTTACCCCGCATAATTATTATTTTGACGCCAATATTTTGGGAATATTTCTACTTGAAAAGAATTTTTATTTTCATCGCAATTATCATGGATGTTTGTTTCAGCTTTAATGTTTCAGCACAAACAACAAAGTTAGGCGGTGAAGTATTGAAATTATCCAGTTACATTGCATCACCCTATTTTTCATCTTTAAAAAATAAAATAAACGATCTCTCACAGGTTGATACACTTTTTAATGAGGCATTAAAAATAACCGGGAATAATTATTCGGAAGCTTTGTTTGCACTTACGTTCAGTACGGTTCCTTATAAAAATGTTCCAATAGAAATACCGTTACTTAAACTGATAATAAATTACCCCCTTGTTTCCGCGGGCGATTCTTTATTTAATTTAAAGAACAAAAACCTGCCCAAGTATTTGTATTTTGATTCTCCTGCCGATAACTTCGGCGACAAAGATAAGCTTGCTCATTTTTTTGGAAGCGCATTCCTTTCATATTCTTCAAATGTTTTTGATTTAACTGGTCTTATTGGTTATTTTGTAGAAGTTTTTGAA
>DAIERC010000036.1 GCA_027347125.1 Ignavibacteriales bacterium | reverse complement strand
ACGGGACCAATTACAAAAAATATGGCTCCCGCGTTAAAAGATGCTTATGAAAGCATAAGCGATCCGCGTATTATCATTGCCGTTGGCTCCTGCGCCATAAGCGGCGGGTTGTTTCAAGAATCAAATCAAACCAACAGAGATTTTCTAAACGAAGTGCCAATCGATTTATACATCCCCGGTTGCGCTCCTCATCCATTAACATTTATTCACGCCGTGCTGGACCTTTTAGGTAAAAAATAAAAAGACATAATTAAGAATTAAAAATTTTTTATTGAAGCCGGTGGTATTTCATACTATTTTCATATTAATAATTTATATTTATTAAAACTAAATTAATATGCGAATACTTTTAATTGAAGACGATAAAAAAATAACTGCTGCGCTCAATCGCGGATTGAAATCAGAAGGTTATGCAGTGGATAATGCGGCTGACGGAATTACCGGTCAGGAACTTGCCGAAATAAATAATTATGATTTGATTATACTGGACATAATGCTGCCGAAGCAGGATGGCTGGCAAACATGTGCAAAACTTCGCGGCAATAAAATTCTTACTCCAATTCTTATGCTTACTGCATTAGACGATGTTTCAGATAAAATTAAAGGATTAGATCAGGGGGCAGACGATTACCTAGCAAAGCCGTTCCACTTTGGCGAACTACTTGCAAGAATGCGCGCCTTATTAAGAAGAGGGAAGTAAATTAATTCTGCCGTGCTAGAAAAATACGGAGTTAAGCTGAACCTGAATACCCACACTGCAAACCGCGACGGCAAAGACGTTCAGCTATCTACAAAAGAATTCGCGCTGCTTGAGTTATTTCTGATGAACCCGAATAAAATATTATCAAGAGAAACCATATCAGAACATTTGTGGGATATGAATTTTGATCCGCGCAGCAATGTTATAGAATCGTTTGTAAAATTCTTGAGGCAGAAAATAGATAAAGATTTTGGCAATCCTTTAATTCATACAGTGCGCGGCTCAGGTTATATTTTTACCGACAAAGAAGAATAAATGTTTACAATAAAATTTAAAATTATTATAGCCTACACGGTTGTTTTCGGAGTGATGCTTACAATTTTTGCCGCCATTATATATGACAGCACAAAAGAGGCGGCGTTTATTAAACTAGATACAAACCTGAAAAGCTATTCAATTTCTCTGCGAACGGAAATTGAGGATGAACTTGGTGATAGTACTTCTCTTAATATGAAGAAGCTATCATCAATTAGAGCTAAAGGTTTGGTAGGAGAAAAGTTTCAACTATTTGATTCAAACGGTGAACTAATAGTAAAAGATTCCACCCTTTCTAAGATACCAACGGAAAGTTTAAGTAAAGTTTCAAGTGGTCCCTTTGTTTATGAAAAAAAGAGAATAGACCACCATAAATACCATATTTTATGGAGCACTTTTGAGACAGAAAAAGACTCGACATATATTTTGGAAACAGCAGCATCTGTTAAAGACGTTTATGAAGATCTTGACCGGTTATTTTACCTGTTCTTATTCATCATACCGTCCGGTTTAATTCTTACCGGTATCGCAGCTTACTTTATTTCCAAAGCGGCATTTAAACCGATAACGCAAATGACGGATACGGCAAGAAATATTTCCGGTGAGAATCTTGATGAACGCGTCGAGATTCCCAAAGCCAAAGATGAAGTAAGGGCGTTAGCCGAAACATTAAATAAAATGATTGAGAGAATAGACAACGCTTTCAAAAGCCAGAAAAGGTTTGTTGCAAACGCCTCACATGAAATTAGAACTCCTTTAACCGTAATACAAACCGAGCTTGAAATATTAGAGAAAAAAATAAAAGACAATGAATCAAAAGAAAGTATCCAAAATGCTCTTTCGGAAATTGAAGACCTGACAAGGCTTACGAGTTCTCTTCTGGCAATTGCAAAGTTAGATTCATCCCAAAACAAACTGAACCTCAATCAAATAAGGATTGATGAGTTATTGGCAGATTGCGCTCAAACAATGAACCAGGCCGCGCTTAAGAAAAATATTCAAATAAATTTATCTCTTGATGATGCCGTAGAAATGAACGCGGATAAAGAAAAATTAAAAAGTGTTTTCTTAAATCTTATAGACAACGCTATTAAATATTCCGCGCCGGGTTCGCGAGTTACAATTGTTTTGGAAAAGAAATCCGGCAGCAAAATTAAAATTAGCGTTGAAGATAACGGGATTGGTATATCGTCATCGGAAATTTCTTATATCTTTAACAGATTTTATAGGTCAAACGAAATTCGTGCCGAAATAAACGGCAGCGGTTTGGGCCTGGCAATTGCGAAGGAAGTAGTTGAACTTCATAGGGGCGAGATAAGCGTTGAAAGTGTTATCGGTGAAAAAACAGTTTTCAGCGTAACGCTTCCCACGAACCTTTAATACACATGGATTTTACCGCTGCTTTTGGATTTGCTGTTGCCGGAACCGGTAAAATTTGTTAATCAACATGATTCTTCTTCTCTTAATCGTGCTCACAAAAATATTTAAAGCACAACATAAAGTTTTAATTTTCATCTTATTTTCATGAACTAAAATTAAGTTTTGCGGATAACTATAACGTTGCGGAACAATGTTCCGTTTATAATACATTTACGGAGACCTAATGTTAAAAAAAATACTAATGCTCTTAATACTTTCACTTACTATCATTAGCATGATTTACGGCCAACAAAAACTGGGAACAAATAACGGCGGAGCAATAACCGGTAGAATTTTTGATGAGACAACAAAAAAGCCGGTAGAATTTGCCAACATAATTCTTTTCAATAAACAAAGTAATTCACAGGTCGGCGGCATAGTAACAAATAAAGAAGGCAGTTTTACTTTAGCCGGAATTAAGACCGGAAAATATTACTTCCAGATACAGTTTGTTGGTTATGAAAGCAAAAAGATAGACAATATTTCAATAACGAATTCCAACTTTCATTATAATGCCGGTATTATATATCTAAAACCTACGACAATTAATTTGCAGAATGTTGTGGTGGAAGGCCAGAGGTCTCCAATTTCATACCAGCTTGATAAAAAAGTTGTTGATGTAAGCCAGATGCATACTGCTATTTCGGGCAGCGCGGCAGATGTTCTTCAAAACATTCCTTCCGTAAGCGTAGACATTGACGGAACTGTTAGTTTAAGAGGAAGCACAAATTTTCAAGTATTGATAAACGGGCGACCTTCTGTTATGAGCGCGCAGGATGCTTTGCAGCAGATTCCGGCAAGTTCGATTAAAAATATTGAACTGCTTACAAATCCCTCGGCCAAGTATGACGCCAGCGGTACGGCCGGAATCATAAATATCGTTCTTAAGAAAGACAGTGACCTTGGCTTAAGCGGTATTGCAAATATAATGGGCGGACTAAATGATAAATACGGAGGTGATTTTCTCTTTCAATATAAAACTCCCTCGGTAGGCTATGATTTTGGCGCGTACTTTTACCGCCGATCTTTCCCGGGGTCAAACATTCAAGAAAAACAATTTATAATAGGTGATAATACATCTTATCTTAATTCAAATGGCAATATGTTGTGGCAGAGAATCTATTCAGGAGTTAGGGGAGGATTGGAGTTTGCCCTTAGCGATTTTGATAATCTCTCCATAAGCGGCAGATACGGCTCAGGCTCGTTCCATAGAAATTCAATGTTAAATTACAATCAATGGTCAAATGCCGAGCCTCAGGTATTATATTATTTAAGCAATACCAACGGCAACCATTACGGTACATATTATGCTATTAACTCGAGCTATATTCATAAGTTTGCATTAAATGGAGAAGAACTTACAGCCGATCTTATGTTCCATCATAATAATTCAAATGAATCTGCATTAACATCATCAACACAAAATAATATTCTATTGAACGGTACCGAGACAACCGAGCTTGGTCCGAGCAGCGAGATAAGAGGAAGACTTGATTATACCTTGCCTATTACTAAGATGAAAAAATTTTCAGCCGGGGCAGAATATTTTAGCAGACTTAAGCAGGATATAAACGCGCTTTATATTTTTGATTCGACAAACAACACTTATAACTTTCAGTCTCAGTTCAGCAATACAAATGATTTTAACAGGACAAGGTTTGCAGCTTATTCAATGTTTTCAAACCAATGGGACAGCCTCGGAGTTCAGTTAGGGTTCCGAACCGAATATACTTACCAGCTTGTTAAATTAGAAAATACCAAACAGCAATATACTCTAAGCCGATGGGATTATTTCCCTTCAATACATTCGTCTTATAATTTTGCCGGCGGAACCCAGATTATGGCAAGCTATACACGCAGAATTGAAAGACCTGACGGCGGCGATCTTGAACCGTTTTACACATGGTTTAATGCAAACAATGTACGTATAGGAAATCCCAATCTTAGGCCCGAACTTATAGATTCTTATGAATTAGGTTATCAAACTTTTTTCGGTAAGGTTTCCTTCTCCAATGATTTCTATTACCGGTTCACTCACGACAAGATACAGCACATTAATTCCGTATATGCTGAAAACGTAACACTGAATTCAATAGCTAATGTAGGAACCGATTACTCGGTTGGCGCAGAATTTATGATTATGTTCAATCCGATAAAGCTTTGGGAATTTAATTTTATGGGTGACCTTTATGATTATAGAATCAGCGGCTCTTTATTCGACCAATCCTTCGCGAGGGAAAGCTTCAACTGGAGTATAAAAAATAATAACGTGTTTAAATTAAGTTCTTCAACCGATCTTCAAATTAACACAAGATATTCCAGCCCTACTGTTACTGCTCAAGGCAAATGGAACGGATTTTTTACAACCGATCTTGGAGTAAAGCAAGACTTAATCCCGAAAAGATTATCATTGGTTTTGCAGGTAAATGATTTATTCAAGACAGGCAAGCGCGAGTTTACGTCGCAAGGTGTGGATTTTTACAATTATAACTATTTTACAAGGCAGTCGCCAATGGTTGTGCTAAATCTTAAATATAATTTTAATAATTACAAAGAGGATAAGAAGCCCGATCAAAGCCAGCAGGATAGCGGCGGCCAGGGTAATGAATAATTTTGCTTATAACAGTGATCCCGTTTTTGCAAAATTTTATAAAGTAATGATAAACAATACATCAAAGTAGTAAATAAAATACCGGAGGTTTTTATGAAAAAAATATTTTTATACCTATCAATGTTATTCCTTCTGCCGTCAACATTGATGTTAGCTCAAACTTCCGGATATAAAGTTTCCGGTGTAATAAATATCGGCGGCGAAAGCAGGTGGGATTACACGGCTGTTGACGTGCCGATGAACAGATTGTATGTATCGCATCTAACTAAAGTTCACGTAATAGACATGAAAACAAATACAGTGATAGGCGAAATACCTGACCTGCACGGGGTTCACGGAATTGCCTTTGCTGATAAATTCGGTAAAGGATTTATAAGTAACGGAATGAACGATACGGTAACAGTGTTCGATTTGAAAACTCTTAAGACAATTGGTCACGTACATGTAACAGGAAAAGCACCGGACGCAATTGTTTACGACCCTTTTACGAAAAGGGTTTTTGCGTTTAACGCCCACAGTTCCAACGCAACCGCTATTGATGCTGCAACGGACAAGGTTGTCGGCACAATCACTTTTGACGGGGGACCGGAATTTTCCGTTTCAAATAATAAAGGTTTGATGTATGTTAACATTGAAAGTAAAAATCAAATAGAAGTTTTCAACCCCAAGACACTAAAAGTAATTTCAAAATTGCCGTTAACCCCCGGAGAAGGCCCGAGTGGTTTAGCTATAGATTTAAAGCATAATATTTTATTTTCAGGATGCCATAACAAATTAATGGCGGTTGTAAATGCAAAGACCGGTAAAGTTATTACAACATTGCCTATCGGCGGCAGAGTTGATGCTTGTAGTTTTGATCCGGGAACAAACCTTGCGTTCAGCTCGAACGGCGAAGGTACGTTAACAGTTATTCAAGAAATATCTCCGAAAGAATTTAAAGTAATTGATAATGTTACTACTCAAAAAGGATTGCGAACAATGGCGCTTGATTCAATAACACACAAAGTATATTTAATCGGAATGCTGGAGGGGCAAAATAATTCCAAAAGTTTTGGTGTGCTGATTCTGGAA
>DAIERC010000009.1 GCA_027347125.1 Ignavibacteriales bacterium | reverse complement strand
CAAGCTCGCGCGAAATAAATTTATCCGATAATATTAACTTAGCGCCTAAGAATAATTGAAAGCCTGCCGCCAATCCCCCGCCGGCACCGGATATAAATTTGGTGCTTTGGATTATACCTTCTTCTTCCGATATCCTGATTATATTTTCAAACCCGGCATCAGCAATTTTAATTTCTTTAGTTGTCAATCCCTTTTGACTGCCGTAAATATATGAAGCGCCTTCCTTCCCCAGCAAAGGATTATTTACATCAGTCACCAGTTCAATCTTAAACGGCAGTTTAGGCGCTTTCCATAATATCTTTCGCGTCTCATTAAAATTAATCGGAACCGGCTCCAATACCTTATTATGCTTATCTTCAAGCTTCATTCCTAATTCCGAAAGAGCGCCAATCCCCAGATCGTTTGTACCCGTACCGCCAATACCGATTATTACTTTATCCGCCTCAATCTTTCCGTTATTAACATCGGCGGCAATTTGTTTTATTAAAACACCCAGCCCCTTCGTACTTAAATATAAAGGGTGCCTTCTATCCGGCGGAATAAGTTTTAAGCCGACTGCGTCAGCCGATTCGATAAACAGCTTTTTATTTTCTTTACTATACCCGGCTTCGCATTTTATTTGCCTATTGCTGTAAGGAGTAGGAATTCTGTAACTTATTTTTTCCAGCTCAAAATTATTTTCACATACTCTAAGGAAACCGTCCCCGCCGTCGGAAATAGGTTTGGAGATTATATCATAATCATGTTGCTGTGATAAGTAAGCAGCAAATATATCCGCTATTGCAACAGAATCTGCGCATTCTTTAAAACTGTTGGGCGCAATAAGAATTTTCATATTAATCATTAGAAATTAATTCGTTACTTTTAACAGCAATATATCTACCGCCGTAGATAAAAACTAATTGTATTATGCAATCTTGCATGTTGAATAGTTCAAATAATTTTCATCGCTGCTTTGTTCGCATTTTACAAATTACGATAGCAGTTTATATTTTTTTCAGCACACCTGTACCGCTTAATTTAGTATTCCTAATTAATATAAGCACTAAGATTGCCCCAATCAAAGGTACAATGCTTGCAACCATTAAGATTGGCGCAAATGAGTAATGGTCCGAAATCCATCCGACTAAAAAGGTGGAGACAATAGTTAAAATACCTGCCGCAGTTCCGCTTATTCCGCTTACCGTCGCTACGGAATTGCTTTGGTAAAGATCCGACGGCAGTACAAGAACCATTGTGCAAAAAGTTGCATAAGCAAATGTTGAGACTGCAAAAAGTCCCGCAATGGCGAATAATCCGTTCACAAAAATAGTAGGTATCAGCATCGTCATCCCGATTGCACCGAAGATTACAACGGCTTTACGGGCTTTACCAACAGACCATCCTTTAGTAATCAACCAGCTTGAAACACCTCCGCCTGCAAAATTTCCCAAATCTGCTGCCACGAATGGAATCCAGAAAGCAAGCAGAGTATTTTCCGGACTGAATCCTTTGGATACCAGGTAAATCATAAACCAATCGGCTATAAAAAACCAAACCGGGTCTGTAAATGCCCGCGCAATTATTATTCCCCATGTTTGGGGCAATTTTAGTAATTCCAATAATTTCGGTTTATCCTGATTTTCTACCTCTTGAGTAATGTCTTCCTGCTTGTCCGCCAAAATCATATTACGCTCGGCTTCACTAATTCTCGGATGAACTTCGGGAGAATGGTAAATTCTTCGCCAGAAGAGCAACCAGATAAATCCCAACGTTCCGGTAATTATAAATACCGGCCGCCAATTTCCCCAATGAGTATAAAGACCGATTACAATTGCGGGGGCAAGAGCCGCGCCTACGGAAGAACCGCTGTCAAATAAAGCAACTGCCCAGCCGCGTTCGCGTTTGGGAAACCATTCGGCTACTGCTTTTGTCGCCGCAGGCCAATTTGCCGATTCTCCAAATCCTAAAAGGAAACGGAAAAACGCAAAGCTGCGAAGCCCTCCGGCAAGCGATGTAAGCATTGCAACAATTGAATACCATGTTACCGTAATTGTTAAGCCAACACGCGTTCCGATGCGGTCCATTAATCGCCCGAGCGCTGTTTGCCCGATTGTATAAGCTACACGAAATGCAATTACTATTAATGCATAATCTTCATTCGTCCATTTATATTCTTTTTTTAGGAAGGGCGCAAGAGTCGATAATGTTTGCCGGTCAACATAATTTATTATTGTAGAGGCAAACAGCATTCCCCCTATCCACCAACGAAGGTTCGCAATACTACTCTTTTTCTTCACAGCTCCGAAATTATCTTTCATACAAAGTTTCCTGTATAAGTGCCGCTAGTTTTATTAAGAGGTCTTTTAATAATCTTTTTTCATTCTTCTTAATTTTATACTTTAATAAAAATTCTTCTATTATATAAAATCCACAAAATCAATAACCAGAATAAAACCATAAGAATAGCCCAGGCAACCGGTGATTCGAAAAGCGGCCTAACAAAGGTTTGAAACGGATAATCCTTCATATTAAGTTTTACGCCTTCACTGTTTGTAACAAAGATGAGTTGCTTAATTGTTCTGCCGAAAATTCCGGAAATGAAGTAAACAAAAAGGGCATTCATTCCATAGATAACAAACGGCTTCGTCCACCATCTTATCTTTTTGATATCAACAAGCCAGTAGCAAATGGCAAAAACAATATGTGCCAGCCCGGTTGAGTACATTACGTAAGAGCTTGTCCACAAATTTTTATTAATCGGGAACCAGATATTCCATATTAATCCGGCCGCAATTGCTACGCAGCCAAACACAAACATACGAATGACTTTTGCCATGTTGTCGTTTTTCATAAGCAGCCAGTGGCCTAGCAATACTCCGAATAATGCGGAAGATATTGCGGGGATGGTTGATAATAACCCCGACGGATCCCAGACTTTTGTTTTTACGGAAAGATGCCCGCCTAGTAAAAGTCTGTCAATATATGCACCGAGGTTTGTTGCGGGTTCCAGGTTTGGATAACCAACCCCAGGAACCGGTATCAACGACATTATTGCCCAGTAAATAAAAAGAAAGAAAAAGCAAAGTATTATCTGAGTTCTTAAAGATGTCTTCAAAAAAATAATCGCGGTAAAAAAATAAACCAGCCCAATCCTTTGAAGCACGCCAGGAACCTGGAAATGCGCGAAATTATAAAATGGGTAATTATCTTTTATCATACCGAGAAGTATAAGCAAAGCCGAGCGCTTGAAGATTTGAAAAATAAGTTTTACTCGGTCGTCACCTCTCTGCTTCCTTTTATTCAAAGAAAAAGTAGTGGCCACCCCAACAATAAAAAGAAAAAACGGGAAAATTGCATCGGTTGGAGTAAACCCGTTCCACGGCGCATGGCCAAGCGCCGGATATACATGATTCCAGTCGCCCTGGTTATTAACCAGTATCATCGCGGCTATTGTTAAACCGCGGAAAACATCCAACGATAATAATCTGTCCGGCTTTGTTTCCATATTATTCTTTTTTAATGTTGTTCGGATTATGAATCTTTGGCAGAGACTATTAATATTATTTTTTTAATTCCTCCCGTGTAAGCAAATGTTCCCGCCCGAAGCCTGCCAATTATTTAAGATAACGTTGCCGGCTTTTAATCACTTACTTTTAAATATGATGCCGAGTCCTGATCCAGGTATAATATTGCTCCAGGGTGATACCTAATTACGGTAGCCGGGCATTCCACCGATATCTCTGCTATAAGAGTATTTTTAACAGCCTCCGCTTTTCTTTTACCGGGAACAACTATACTGAGATAATGCGCCGACATAAGGGCAGGTATGGTAAGTGTGTATGCCGTTTTCGGAACATCATCCACGCTTTGGAATCCTGCGTCGTTTACCTGCTGTACTTTGCATTTCTCTTCCAGCTCTACAATCTTTATAAAATAAGGGTCATTAAAATCAGCTACCGGCGGATCATTAAAAGCTATATGCCCGTTTTCGCCGATACCCATGCATACAATGTCAATCGGTTTTTCTTTCAGCAGTTCTTCGTATCGTTTACATTCTTTCGGGATGTCTATTGCTTGAGAATTAATTAAGTGCACCGCCTTAAATGGCACTCTTGAAAAAATATGCTCGTTTAAAAATACACCGAATAATTTATCTGAATGCTCGGGTAGGCCTACATACTCATCCATATGAAACGCGACTATTCTCGTCCAGTCAATGCTATTATCGTTTACTAGTTCAAATAAAAATTCATTTTGTGAAGGCGCAGCGGCAAATATCATTCTTACTTCATCTTTTTGCGTAAGTATTTCTTTAATTAGCTTTGCCACTCCGGCTGCCGAATATTCACCAATCTTTTGTCTGTTTGACGCTACAACAACCTTCAAGTTATCCACCGCGAAGGTGCGAGCTATATTTGTTTCCATTTAATATATAATCCTTCTATATTTTTAATAAAATATTCATTACTATTATTTTGAAGCTCGATATAAAGAATTATTTGGTTTTATTTAAATATTTTTCCAATTTATCTACTTCAACGGCGGCGGCAATAACAGCACCTAATCCGCGCGGATCGTTATTATATCTTTCCCGTGTCTCATAAAACTTTTTATCAGGGCCAATCCCGGTTCCGCAGCAAATATCCTTCACTATTCCCGTTGAACTTATTTTGCTTTGAAGGGCATTCCATGCTTTTATAATATTCCCGGTGTATTTTTTATCCACGGTACCGCTCATTATCCCCCGCGAGATACCGATAATAAACATCGCGGTGCATGAAGTTTCTTCGAAGGAATTATTGTCGTCAAGTACCTGGTGCCACATACCGCTTTTATCCTGAGCCGCTAAAATTCCTCCAATGTGATTAACAAAAATCCGCTCTATGCTTTTATATGATTTATTATTTTTCGGCAGGTACTTTAACGCTTCGGAAGTAGCCCAAACAACCCACCCGTTTGCCCTGCCCCAAAATACGTTCGATTTTTTATTCGTCGTGCTAAACCAGCCATGCTTATATAATTTTTTGGTTTTGTCATAAAGGTATTT
>DAIERC010000497.1 GCA_027347125.1 Ignavibacteriales bacterium | reverse complement strand
GTCGGAGGCGACATCAAGGAGAAGAAAATAACCCTGCCTTTAATTTATTCATTAAACCAGGTTTCAAAAAACGAAGCTGCGGAAATTAAAAGACTGATAAAAAAAGCAAGTAAAAAAGACAACGTAAAAACCATAATTGAATTTGTAAGAAAACATAACGGAATTAATTACGCGCTTAAAACCGCTCATATCTATTCAGCCAAAGCCATGGAGTTGTTAAAAACATTCCCGGATTCCCAATCTAAGCTTGCCCTGGAAGCGCTGGTTGAATTTATTACAGAAAGAAAAAATTAAACATCTAAATAATAATTTATTTGTTCCTTTTTTCTTTTCCCAAGCCATCTCTAAAGTCGAATCCTTTTATAGGCTCTCTTAAAGTTAGAACAGGGCACGGAGCTTTTCGAACAACTTTTTCGGCGGTGCTTCCGAATAAAATATGCTCAACGCCGGTATGTCCGTGAGTCGCAATAATTATCAAGTCTATATTTTCTTCGGAAGCCGTTTCAATTATCTCTATGAAAGGCTTGCCGGTTTTAACAACTGACCGGACTTTTATTTCGTTGGGGATTTCCTGCTTGGCCAGTTTATCAAGTTCTTCAACAGCCCTTTTATCCATTTCGAAATCTACAGAAGGAATAGCGATCTGCCCCATGCTGAAATCGGGCGGGTATATAACCGGTTCTACAACGTAAATAAGCAGAAGCTCTGCATTAAACTGCTTGGTAAAATTAACCGCGTATTTTAATGCGTTTTTTGAATAGTCAGAAAAATCAATCGGGACAAGTACTTTTTTTATACTAGGTTCCATAATCTTTCTCCGATTTTATTTTTAACTTTGCATGTAGAGTTATATGATCTTCATTAAGCTTTCTTAATCTTATAGCAATAATTTGAGAAATACCCTGTAATATTTTTATCCCTTTTTTAGGGAACTTTTCTATAAATTCATCCAGGTCAGGCTTAAATATAACGGCAAGCCTGGCATCAGTATATGCAACTGCAGAAGCCGAACGTTTTTCTCCATCAACCAACGCAAGTTCGCCGAAAAAATCGCCCTTATTAAATTTAGCAAGTGAAATAATTTCATTCGATTCAATAGTTCTCTGGATGATTACTTCGCCGTCTCTTATAATATAAAGACCGATGCCGGGATCTCCCTGGTAAAAAACATATTCGCCAGCAAGGTAATTCCTGTTATGTATTATTTCACTTAATAACGAAACGTCTTTTTTAGTTAAGTCGTTAAATATAGGAATTGAAAGCAGGGAGCTTTGCATTTCAATTTTTTCTGCCGGGGTGTTAAAGATATTAGACCAGAAACTGCTGTGAATTATTTCGTTGTTATTATCTTGCATGGTACTCCTTTATTGGAATATACCTGATTCGGCTACGCGCCACAATTTTTGGCATGGAAACCTGTTTTCATAAAGCGCGCGGCCAACAATTACAGAATCAATATTATTAAAAAGCAAATTTTGAACATCCATAAGTTCGTCTTTATTTCTTATCCCGCCGGAAAGAGTAACTTTTGCATTCGTTATTTCGGCTACTTCTTTTGAATAAAGCAGATTTGGTCCGCCCAAAATTCCGTTTCGTAAAACATCGGTAACAATAAATCTTTCCACTCCCATTTCAGCCATTTTTTTTGCGAACTCTTTGTAATTGATACCTGTTTTAATTTTCCTTCCCTTAATAACTAATTCTTCATCAATAATGTCAAGTGAAATTGAAATTTTTGCGGGGCCGTATTTTTCAAAAATTTTCTTAAACTCATCCGGTTTTTCAATTGCCATTGTACTCATTACAAGCCTGCTAATGCCGGTATCCATCATTATTTTAACGTCATCTATGTTTCTAATACCGCCGGCAAATTGCACGGGAATTATAACCGAAGAACAAATTTGTTCGATGATCGGAAGATTTTCATGGCTATGGTCGGCAGCTGCGTCAAAATCTACTATGTGAATGAACTTGCAGTTTTCGGCTCTCCATATTCTTGCCATCTCAACCGGATCGCTTCCGTATTCTTTGCAATTAAGTTCAGGAATGCCTTGAACTACTCTAACGGTTTTCCCGTGTTTGATGTCGATAGAAGGTATTATTAATAAGTACTTCATTTACTTACTCCACCTGCCGTTTTTCTTAATAACATTCCGGCTGATAATTAATTTCTGAATCTCGTTAGTGCCTTCAAATATCTTTAATATCCTCGCATCCCGGTAAAATCTTTCCAGAGGAAGTTCTCTTGAAAAACCCATTCCGCCGTGAATCTGTAAACCCTTATCGGCTATTTCAACCATTGACTCGGAACAAAATAATTTTACTATTGCGGACTCCTGCGATATTTCTTTTCTTGCATCATAATTATGCGCGGTTCTGTAAATCATACTTTCCATAGCATATATTTTAGCGGCCATCTCCGCAAGCATAAACTGAATAGCCTGGAATTTAGAAATAGTATCGCCGAACTGTTTGCGCTGCTTTGAATAATTTGTAGAAAGCTCCAGTATTTCTTTAGACGCTCCCAGACAGCAAGCTCCAAGGCCAAGCCTGCCCGCGTCAAGAGTATTCATCGCAACTAAAAAACCTTTACCGTCTGTTCCAATAACATTTTCATTCGGCACTTCCACATTTTCAAAAGTAATTGAATTTGTAATGCTTCCTCTTATGCCGAGTTTTTTTTCTTTTGGTCCGGCGTTGCACAAACAAACAATTACATCATCACAAAGCCGCTTAAATTCGCGCAAGGTTTCCTCCAAATAGCGATCAGCTTCTCCCGGGCCGCACACAAGTTGTCCGGTTATTTTCATGGTAAATGTTGCAGTTTAAACACAAATTTAATTTCTTTTTAGTTATAAATGCTCTCAGCCGCCAAATACCTGGCTGAAAATATTCACCGCTGTCAATTATTTCACCCTGCAAAATTTTGGGGTTTTCAATTTTGC
>DAIERC010000495.1 GCA_027347125.1 Ignavibacteriales bacterium | reverse complement strand
AAGCCGGCTTTTAACTGGACGAAAATATTTGTTGTACGTTGCCACAGGAATATTGCTTTTCCTGTTTTGCGGCAATGTTACCGCACAAGTTAATGCTCAAGCAAAATACTCCGGTTCTAATAAATCTGAAATTAATAAAACCGCAGACTTGGGGCAGGTTACCGTTACTACCTGGGCGGACGGAAAAAAGGCAGCATTCTCGCTAAGCTTTGATGACGGTTATATGTCTCAATATACCTATGCCTGGCCGATATTAAAGCAATTCGGTTTTCACGGAACATTTTATTTGATTGGTGATGCTATTGCCGATAGCGTACAAATTTATAAATACGGATATTGGTGGCAATTCCGTGAGTTGGCTGCCGAAGGAAATGATATCGGGGATCATACAATGACTCATCCGGACCTGGCAACACTTCCGGTAGGCGACGATACAACTCCGAATACGATTACATATGAATTAGTTCATTCGAAACAAGTTATTGAAGATAAAATGCCTGGTGTAAAACTGTTAACTATGGCGTACCCGCTTGGCTCGTATAATCCGGATGTCATCTCAGTTGCAAGCCAGTATTACGAAGCGGCCAGAGCGGTAGGAGGATATGTAGGAAGCGCCTCGCCTTACGGTAATGACTGGTATGCTTTATTAGCTGGAAATATAGTTTTCGATCAAACACGTTCCGCCGCCGATGACCAGGATAAATTGAATTCCTATTTAAACACTATTCAAAACCAGACAATACCAAACGGGAACTGGTCTATTTTTCTTGCGCATGAAGTTGCTCCGTTTGCAGATATTCTTTCTGGGAAGGTAACAGATTATTACCCTGTTTCAACCGAGTGGCTCACTTCTTTATGCCAGTGGTTAAAAGAAAAATCAGACAGCAACGATCTGTGGGTAGAGACAGTTGTAAACGTAATGAAATATACAAAGGAAAGAGAAAATTTTTCTTACACACCAATTTCATCTTCAGACACAAAAATAGATTTTATTCCCGCGGATAACCTGGATAATTCTATATACAATTATCCTTTAACCGTAGATATTGTTGTTCCGTCCGGTTGGACGGAGGTATCAATAACGCAGGGCAATAATACTTATACCGCTCAATCTTATTCGTCAAACGGAATTAATTACGTACGGGCCAACGTTGTTCCTGATGAAGGAACGGTTACTTTGACGCCAAGCTATGTAAGCGTATATGTTTTATCGGGGACTGTAAATTATAATAACTCTTTAAATTCTCCTTTGCCAAATGTTATGCTAGTATTAAAAAGTCAAACAGATTCATTAACGACGGTAACAGATTCCAGCGGAAATTATTCATTCTCCAATTTGGTTCCTGGAAATTATACGTTATCCGCTTCTAAACCCGATGGATGGAAAGGCGTAAATTCTACTGACGCTTTAGCGGCTGCAAAATATTTTGTCGGCAAGGAAACACTCGATAGTTTGCAGATTAATGCCGCTGATGTAAATGATGACGGAAAAGTAAACTCCACCGATGCTTTAATGATTGCCCAAAGGTATTTGCACTTTATTTTCGATTTTATAAAACCTGATTGGGTATTTGATATTCCTGTTAGCATCTCAATTGTTAACGGTAATGTAATCCAAAATATAAAAGGGATGGCAACCGGCGATATTAATAAATCGTATTCTCCGTAAAAATATATTTTGAATGCCGCAGCTTTACATACGAACGTAAAGAAATAACATCCTAAAAGAATTAGAAAAAGCCGCCGTAAGCGGCTTTTTTATGTGATGCTTCAATTTTTGCTTACTTCGTTTGTTGCATTTTGCGAAGAAAGATGTTGCTTGTAGAAAAAGTCGCACATGCATTGAACCGAACAACAAGTGCTTAAATCGGCCTCTCTTCTAACGCGGTAAACGCCGCGCGGGTCGCCTATTTTAATAAGAGACCAGGCCGCAATAATTTTTGCACCTTCATGTTGTTCGTTAGACAGCATTTGCATCAAAGGTATAACTGCACGGTTTGATTTCATCTCTCCCAAAAAGTAGGCGCAGCTAATTCGTAATCCCTGATTATCCGATTTTAAACCCTTCAAATAATTATCTTCGATTACTCTAAGATTACTATTGGATTTTGAAAAACCGCTGCTTTGGGGTAGTGAAACTGTTGAGAGTACAAATGCAAAAACAACAGTTAACAAAATTAAACTTTGCTTTTTCATATTTGTACCTATTTTAGTTTTTATATTTTATAAGCCCGGTTGATAAATTAAAATATTATACCATTTTTGAAACTATAATATGATAGCTGGAATAATTTGATGACAAGAACCGGAAATATTTAGAAGACTGGCGGGGGTGAATGTAACCTTTTTACTTTTGTGCCGGCAAAGTGTATACAAAGAAAATATTTTACAAGAACTAAGGCGTAAAAGAATTATTCCGGATTGTGCAAAGCAAAGAAGATCGGGGCATCTTTTAACGGATGCCCGTAATAAATTATCTTTCCCAGTAAACCCTTATGCTTTTATCCCCGTCGGCATACTGAAAATTAAATGCACCCTGGTAAGAGCGGAATAATGCCTCGCCGATTCTTCGGGCAATATGAATTCCCGTTGTGGTTAATATGGCTTTGTTTTTATCCGAATAAAGAGACATTATTCTCTCCAGCGGCCTCTCTGTTTTTTCCAGCTTTTCCGTATTTTTAATCAGGTTGGAAATTTCTTTTGAATGGCGGCTAAAAAATTTCCCTTTTTATTTCTATATAACCTGCCGGGTATCTATCCGTTGTTCGTTTACAAGCCGGGCATATGGTTTCAAACTTCGTTCCTTCAACTTCCTTCCAGGTCCACCTGCCGTTTGTATAAATAGCTCCGCACTCTGTGCATAAAGAAAGTTAATGCAAAGTGTTACTAGCCATGTAAGTATCTTTTCTCTTTTCCTTAATTAATCTATCAATTCTTTTTTGCGGGCTTCTAATTCTCATAGTTCCTCCTATGTTTTAGCTAACCGGGTTGTTAGTTTCAGAGATTAAATGATTCTCATTTAGCCGATAATCTTTAGAGTTAATAAATAAAATGAAACTGCGGTTCACTCCCCGCGTGAATCTATATCTGTTATTATCGTGTGCTGGGTAAATAAGATGTGCTTTTACTTTTATTATTTTAACTCCTCCTTTCGACAAAATTAGTACCGCCTACTAAATTGTTGTTGATGGAGCCGGTGAATATGCTTACGCAGAAAAATTTATTTCGAAAAAAATCTAAGTCTATTTTTAGGCAGAGTCAACTGTTTTGTTAAGAACTCAATATTTGCTGTGATAGTTTTCAAATTAAGATAATCATGTTTTTGCGCCTTTATTGAACACGGCTCTAAAAATTTGTTACGCTGATAATAGTTAACCCTTTAAAATTTATGCGTTTATCTGCTGTGGGCACTTGAATTTTTGAAAAAAATTATTTACTTAGTAAATCAAAAATCAAATGTGAGGGGAAAATGTCTATAAAAAAGAAATTTCAAACGGAAAAACCTTCGTGCAAAGTAACATTTTCAATTCCAAAAGAAATTGCTAAAAAATTTAAAAAAGCAAATCTTGTTGGCGATTTTAATAATTGGGATATTCATGTCACTTCGATGAAAAAAATGAAGCGGGATGGTTCTTTCTCGGTTACAATGGAATTAGATACGCAAAAAGAATATGAGTTCAGATACTTGCTGGATGGCGAATTCTGGCTGAATGAACCGGAAGCCGATAAACAAGTGCCCACATATTTCCAGGATGCCGAAAACTCGGTTGTTGCGGTATAAGTTTTTAAAATTTATTTCTTCCTAAAAAATTTTCAATCTTTTCTTTTAATCATTCACATTCATTTCTATATTATATATCTCAAATTATAGAGATGGTTTCATGATTTCTCTAAAAAGCAGAATTGTTAGATTTATTTTTTATAATGAAAATTCCGGTTTTGCAATTGTTAAACTGGAAGACAACACAACCGCTACCGGTGTTCTTCCGAAATTACAAAAGGACGATATAATTGAATTTTGGGGAGAATGGGTTGAACATCCTAAATACGGTAAACAATTTAAATTTGAAAGTTATAAGATTGAATATCCCACAACCGTAAATGATATTCTTAAGTTCTTAAGCTCCGGAGCAATAAAAGGAATCGGAGAAAAAATTGCACAAAAGATAATTGATAAATTCGGTGAAAAAACTTTTTATATACTGGATAATGATGTTGATGAACTGGGCAAGGTTAAAGGTGTTGGAAAAATAAAAGCCGGATTAATACAACTGAATTGGAAAGAAAAAAAGAAATTTATCGAGTTAAGTTTGTTCTTTCAAACTCACGGGATCTCATCTTCTTATGCAATAAAAATTCAAAAAATTTTCGGCGATGATTCACTCGACATCATAAAAAATAATCCTTTTATACTGGTAAATAGTGTTTGGGGAATCGGATTCAAACAGGCCGACGAAATTGCACTTAAATTGGGAATGGAAGAACACAACCATCAACGGCTTAAATCAGCGGTTATTTATATACTTAATGATGCGGCCGCCAGCGGGCACGTATTTATTTTATTTCCGGATTTAAATGCCGAGTGCATGGATCTTCTAAAATATGAGTTGGCAGCCCGCGATAAAATTCTGCTCGAGTTGGAAACGGAAAATGAGATTGTAATAACTGGCGAAAGAATTTATTTATCATCTCTTTATTTTTCTGAAAGAGGTATAGAAAATAATATCCGCAGACTAAATCAAATCGAAACTTCTTCCGGCAATTCAATAAAAAATATCGTAAAAAAATTACATGCTAATTACAGCGACGAACAAATAGAGGCGATAAAA
>DAIERC010000487.1 GCA_027347125.1 Ignavibacteriales bacterium | reverse complement strand
CGGATAAAATTGTTTTCTTTTTGTCTTCAAACCGTATAACATCTTGTTTATTTTTTATGTTTGTTCAAAACAATATTAACAACATCAATCACTTTCGATATTTCCAATTCGCTCATCCCGGGCCAGATAGGAAGCGTAGTTACTCTTTCGTAAATATATTCAGACACTGGAAAATTTTTTGCATTTAGATTAAAAGTATCGCGGTAGTACGGGTGCCTGTATAAAGGGATAAAATGCACACTAGCTCCAATACCGTGATTCTTTAGTTCTTCAATAAATTGCGAACGATTAATTTTTAATTTTTCAATCTCAATTAAAACCGGATAAAGATGATGCGAGGATTCCCTGTCATTTTTGATGGAATAAATTTTTAATAAAGGATTGTCTTTAAATCCTTCATTATATTTTTCAAATATTCTTTTCCTGCTTTGATGAAGAAAATCAATTTTCTTTAACTGCGCCAA
Organism: Ignavibacteriales bacterium; assembly: GCA_027347125.1. GTDB lineage: Bacteria > Bacteroidota > Ignavibacteria > Ignavibacteriales > Ignavibacteriaceae > FEN-1297. Next base: position 2,090 of record DAIERC010000487.1, on the reverse strand, counting down.
ACCGAGCGCGGCGCTTATATCGGTAAAATTATATTTGAAACCGGGAGCAATAACTTCATAATGCCATGAGCCTTCCGAAGTATATCTGTCCCAGGAATCTTTGTTGATGCCGTGCAGCCTCATCACGGAACATCTTTTGGCAATATCATCATCATCGGTGCAAATCATGCCGCCCTCGCCGGTAGCCAGCGTTTTGGTTACATAAAAGCTGAAGCATGTAACGTCTCCCACTGTGCCGATCTTTTTGCCTTTATAAGATGCCGGTAAAGCATGTGCCGCGTCTTCAATAATTTTTAGGTTATTGTTTTCCGCTAAATTAATGATCTCATCCATGTCGCACGGGTTGCCGCCGTAATGAACAGGAATTATTGCCCTGGTTTTTTCCGTAATAGATTTCTCAATGGCTTCAACTGAGATGTTGAAACTGTCTGGCTGAACATCAACAATTACCGGTTTTGCGTTGAAGTAACATGCGATTTCGGCAGTGGCGGTAAAAGTGAATGCGGGAACAATAACTTCGTCCCCTGATTTTAGATTTATGGACTCAAGAGCAAGGTGAGCCGCTGCCGTCCAGGAATTAACAGCCAGGCAATGTTTTGAACCGATATACTCTTTAAATTGTTCTTCAAACTTTAAAGCCTTCGGCCCGGTGGTCCACCACCCTGTTTTGATGGAATCAACCACTTCGTTAATTTCATCGTCCGTTACATATGGTTTATGAAACGGTATAAAATCTTTCAACATGCTCGAGACTAATCAAAAATAGTACCGCCGTTAAAATTGAATATTGATTAAAATTCAAACAAAATCTGAGAGAGCCTTCTCACCAGTGAGAAATCATTCCTCTTTTAATTCAAAAAATACGACTATTTTCGGGAATTCCCGAAGTTATTTTACGGTTGTTGATAAAATTAGCGGGTAAAATGAAAGATTCCTTTTAGGAATCCGAATGCATAAGAAAAGTGAAGAATTACTGCCGCCACAGGAAAAAGCATTCCGACTTTTGCGCCGTTTTTTATAATGATGGGAACAGACGCTGCCGAAAGTGTTAAAGTGTAAATTGCCGGAATAATAAATATTGTAGCCATGAAGTTTACTTTAATAAATGGAGATAGAAAAAGAGAAAGAAAAATTATCATAATAAATAAGACCGGTACAAGTTGTCTGAACGACATCGGAAGTTTATGTTTTTTGATTACCGCCATTCGCCAGTAACCGTAATCAAAATATTGTTTAAAAAGTTTTGCAGGCGTGTCCCTAACAAAATAAGTTGCTTTAGCTTTTGGAGAAAGATATACCTTCATGCCGTTTTTTTTCATCCGCAAATTAAATTCATCATCCTGGTTTCTTACTAATTCTTCGTCAAAGGTTCCTAGTTTATCAAAAACCTCTTTCTTAAAAACCGGGAAGCAAGCGCCTTCAGCGTAACCTTCATAATCAGGGAAACGATGTTTGGCGTTTCCAACCCCAAGTGGATGCGACATGGCAAGCGCGGTGGCTTTTCCGAAATTATTTTTACCCACACTTTCAATCGGGCCCCCGGCGCAAGAAATATCCGGATGCTCTTCAAATAATTTTAAAGAATTAGCCAGGTAATTTTTATCATACTCGGTATGCGCGTCTAGAATTGCAATAAATTTACCGGTTGATGCTTTAACGCCCAGATTACGTGCAAAAGGAGTTTTTCTTTTTATGTTATCTATTACTTGGAACCGGTTAAATTCTTTTTGCAACCTAAACAGTATTTCCCTTGTTCCGTCGTTGCTCATTCCGTCAATTACAAAAATTTCAGTTTGCACTTGCGGAATACTCTGATCAAGAATTGATAATATGCACTTCTCTATATATTTTTTTTCGTTATAGCAAGGAACGACTACTGAAATAAGAGGTAAATCCATAAGGCTTAAATTAGTCCCATCAAATATTAGTTCAAATCGCTTTCATCTTTTTAAGATAAAATATTTTTCGCATTAAAGCTTTAATTCTATTGCTCAACCTTCCGGTGTATGCGGACCACTTTATGGAATAATCATTAAATATTTTTTCACCGGTTAGAATGTACAAAGCTTTTAACTGCTCAACATGCAGCG
>DAIERC010000439.1 GCA_027347125.1 Ignavibacteriales bacterium | reverse complement strand
AAAATTTTTAATTATTTCATTTGATTATAAGGGGCAAGATATATGCCAATAGTCAAAAAACGACATTATACAGCATTCTGATAGGCTACTTATCAGATTTAAGAAGGGGCATTAATAGATTCTTCCTATTTTCGAGAAGTGTAAATGGTTCCCCAATATTCTGTTCAAAATAAATTATTTGCTTTATTTTTCAACACATAACAATAAATCTAAGTTTAAGATGAAGATAAAATGTTCCCCGCACTATTTGTAAAAGTGCGGGAAAAAAGGTTGCTTTTAGGTGCACCTACTCATCTACTTTCAAATTAAAAACTTTACTGTTTCCGGAAACTTCGGGATAATACATTAAATATCCTCTTGCCGGGGCAACATAATAATTACCCGGAAGTTCTGCTCTTATGATATATGAAAAATTCATTTCTTCGTTTGCATAAGTAACAAAAAAGGAAACCCGATCATCTCTGTACTCCTTGTCTGCATAAAACCCGGGCCAGGGTCTGAGTCCAATATAATTGTTCGGATGTTCGCTGTCGCCCTCTATTTCATATTTTGTTTCATCTTTAACAACTTCAAAACCGGAAGGAAGCATATCTTCAAGCAAAAAATATTGAATATCTTTTTCTTTCGTTTTCACTTGTGTTGTTACAAGAACAACATCGCCAGATTTAATAGGTGAGTCAACCTTATGTTTTACATAAATTATTTTGTCCCCGCGGTTTTCCGGTTTCAGTAAATAGTATTCCCTTGTTACGTTAAAAGAAGGTTTGTTTTTTCCCGTTTCCTGTTTTTTCAAATAAAATTCGTTTACACCGGAAAAATATACGGTGCCCTTTCCTTTTTTTACAATTACAATTTTATTATTGCCGTGTTGTAATACTTTATCTGAGAGTTCGCTTATCTTAATTGAAGGCTGGCTTTCAAAAACATCGCTTTGACTAAAATTTTTATCAAGAACTTTTTTGTTGTTCAGATAGATTTCAACATTAAAATCGGGACTCAATTCATTTGTATGTTCTAGATAATCGGTCAAAGAAAAAAGTACGGTTGATGTTTCCTGGGTCGAATGCCACGAGAAACCTTGCTTTTGCAGCAGCAACCATCTTACCGCGTCGGTTATAAGTTGATTGTTATTGTCTTGCAATAATAATGCTTTTACAACAAACGCCGTGCTTTGCACTTTATCGTCCTGCCATGAGTAATGCCAGGCTTTGCCTCCCCAATAAACATATTTGTTTTGACGTTGAGCGGAATTGATTAATCTTTTTAACACTTTATCTGTTTGAATCTTATTACCGAGATTATTTAAAGATAAAGCAAGCAGGGATAGCGCATAAGAGTTCAAATTTTGTTTAAGAAGATTTTCTATTTTAGCGTTATAAATATTTTTATTACTGTCTATCTTTACGGCAGTTGTTAACGCATAAATCATATAAGCGCGAGTAGTAAAATCAACCTGCCCATCTTCACTTATTTGATTTTTAAGATTTGTTAGCCCTTCACTATATACCGCCGAATCGATTGCATAACCGTCATCCCTGGCAAGCGTCATTCCATAGATGACGTAAGCTGTCATATAAGGATTTGTTTTATCATTCGTCCACCACCCCCAACCGCCGTCGGAATGTTGGAAGTTATAAAGCCTTTTCAAACCGGCCTTAACTACTTTGGGCAGCTCCTGAATGGTAGAGGATTTTAAAGGCGCGTTTAGTTCCTTAAATGTATTGGCTACTATTATAGATGGAAGAAACCGGCTCATTGTTTGTTCAACACAACCATAAGGGTAACCGACCAAGTCATCAAGAGCTTTAAGCATTGTTCCGGCAAGCGAAGGCGCGGCAGAAAATGTAAATGCCGCGGTTCTTAGATCCACATCTTTTGGAATATAAAAATCAAACACCTTCTTTCCGTTTTCATTTGGGTAATCTGCCGTTACCGGTTCGGTTGTTTTTATGCCTTCAGGCCAAACCGGGATTTTTAATTCAACCGCGTCCGATTCTTCATTGGTAAGCGCGGATGCTTTTAAAACTGCCGTACCGATTGGTTCATTTATTTTTACTTTCCAATCAATTCTAACCTCGGAATTTTTATCAACCGGAATTTTGTAGGTTCTTTGTTCCTTTCCGTTCCATTTATCGTTATAGCCAGGTTGATTAATCCGCGAACTTACCAGGGTTAATATACCCGGATTAAAATTTATCTTTACTTCTTTTTTGCTCTTTAAATAATTATGAACAATCGTGGTAATTAATAATTCGTCTCCTTCCCTAAAAAACCTTGGCGTTTCCAGGCGGATAAGTAAATTTTTTCTGGATATTATTTTATTTACTTCCTGCCCCACATAAGTATTTTTTGTAATGCCCCGAACGGTTGCACGCCATGTAGTTAAATTATCCGGTAATTTAAAACTTACTTCGGCATTTCCGTTTTCATCGGTTATAACATCGGAGTTCCAGAAAGCGGCATCGGCAAACTTGTTTCTTATTTCGGGCTCAACAAACGTATCTTCTGCAGCGCTTACGGCAGCTTCCATTTTACCGTTGGCTACGATTTGAGTTGCAGCGTTTTCTTTGAAAATTCTAGACCCGGCAAAACGCATAATGCCCGGTGCTGAAGAAAATATGTTTGAATAATTGCTTAGGTTAATATCCCCGTTTGTTTTTTCTTTAACCTCTATTTTTCCGGGCGAAATTAATTCACCGTCATCCAGCAATGCAATTAAACTATATTCACCAGTTTTTATATTGGTAAACTTATACTTTCCTGCCGAATCTACTTTTGTTTGATAATAATAATTTTCGCCGCTCAATAAAACGTAAATACTCTTAAAGTTAACTTGCCCTTTTTTAGTAATGAGTTTACCGGAAACATTTCCGTTTCCTTCGGGACTAATATTTTTATATTGGTTTTTTGAATCAAGTATTGTTGCCAATCTGCTTGTACCGTTAAAATTATTATTCTGCAGCGATGTATATGTGGGTATATAAGAATATTGCGGCGCATAAAAGAATGATTTTATATCCGGCGTTTCATCTTCTTTGATAGCGTAAATACTCTCATCCACCACACCAAGAGAAAGATCCGCGTCTTTTACCGGGCGACCTTTATAATCTTTAACCGAAATATCATATTTAACTTTTTCGCCGGGCTTATAAATTTCTTTGGATGGTTTTAGCGTTATATTTAAAAATTTTTCTCTATCAAGAACCCCAATTAACTTTGATGTTTGATTCAACTGCCCGCCATTTAAATATGTAACATCAATATTAAAACTCGGCGCGTACTCATCTGTTAGTTTTAACTTTACAGTAAGACTGTTGTTATCAACGTGATAAACTTTATAACCCAGAAAAATTTTTGACTCATAAGATATTAAGACATCAATATTATTTTGAGGAAAGAAAATGTAAGCGGTTAAACTATCCCCTTTATTATACGAGTCTTTATCGGGTACAATTTCCAAACCGTAATCGGTTCTTCCGTAATAATAGTCGTTCCCTCTTCCAACAAAAAAGGAGCTTTGCGTTGTAATTGAACGGCCTTTTTCGTCTTTGGTATAAACGACATATTTATAATAACCGCTTAGCAAAACTCTGGGAATGTAAGTAACAACTGCCTTTCCCAGCGTATCGGTTTTACCCGCTAACGTGTCGCTGACAGGGTGGTATCCGTTTGCGTGTTTACTCTTTTCGGCCGGATAGTTTATGACTACTTTAAAATCTGTTTGCACTGGTTTGTTATTAAAGTCCGATGCGTTAATTCTTAAATCTACGGGGGGTCCTTCTTCCACAAAATATCTGTCCGGCGAAGTGGAAAGAGTGAAGCTTCCTCTTGTAACATAAAC
>DAIERC010000423.1 GCA_027347125.1 Ignavibacteriales bacterium | reverse complement strand
TAAATTGCCCTTTCTATATGTAGAATTTCTTTTTTATATTTGAACTTCCTAAAATAAAAATCATGAACATGAATGAAAAATATGAAGCGGTAATAGGGCTTGAAGTTCATGCCCAATTGCTCACTGAATCTAAGATTTTCTGCGGGTGCTCTACAAAATTCGGCAATGCACCCAATACAAATGTTTGCCCAGTTTGCCTGGGGCACCCCGGCGTTCTTCCCGTTTTAAATAAAAAGATGGTAGAATATACTGTGCTAATGGGGCTGGCAACGGACTGCGATATCAACGAAAGATCTATATTCGCAAGAAAAAATTATTTTTACCCTGACCTTCCCAAAGGCTACCAGATATCTCAATACGAGGAACCGATTTGCGAACACGGACATGTTAATATAGTTTTTCAGGATGATTCAATTAAGAGAATTGGTATTACAAGAATCCATATGGAAGAGGATGCCGGCAAATCTATTCACGATCAATCATACAGCACGCTTGTAGATGTTAACAGATGCGGTATTCCGCTGATGGAAATTGTAAGCGAGCCCGATATGAGAACTCCAACCGAAGCATCTTTATATTTAATGAAAATAAGACAGATTGTTCAATACCTGGGTATATGCGACGGCAACATGGAAGAAGGCTCATTAAGGTGCGATGCCAACGTTTCGGTTCGGTTGGCAGGCGAAACAAAATTGGGTACAAAAACCGAAATTAAAAATATGAACTCATTTAAGAACGTTGAGAAAGCAATCGCTTTTGAGATTAACAGACAAATAGAAGTTATAGAAGACGGCGGCACAATAACACAGGAAACTCTTTTATGGAACGCCGACTTGAACGAAGCTTTTTCAATGAGAAGCAAGGAAGAAGCTCACGATTACAGATATTTTCCCGAACCAGATTTGCTTCCCGTGGTTGTAGATGAAAAATGGAAATCGGAAATTGCCAAACAAATGCCGGAACTTCCCGAAGTAAGAAAAAATAGGCTCACAAATAAATATAATCTTCCCAAGTATGATGCGGAAATTTTAACGCAGTCAAAACCGGTTGCGGATTATTATGAAAAAGTAATTGAAGTAACCGATGATTATAAAACAGCCAGCAACTGGGTGATGACCGATGTTCTGAAAGTTATTAATGAAGAAAAAATTGAGATAAATAATTTTCCCGTTCCGCCGGAAGATCTGGGCGAACTTGTTAATCTTATTAAAGAAGGAACCATAAGCGGGAAGATTGCAAAAGAAGTTTTCCCAGTAATGCTGCATGACAAGAAAAAACCTTCGGCCATCGTAAAAGAAAAGAACCTTTTACAAATATCCGATTCCTCGGAAATCGAAAAGATAGTGGATAAGATTATTAGCGATAAACCCGGCGAGGTTCAGCAGTATATTGAAGGAAAAGAGAAAGTGTTCGGTTTTTTTGTGGGACAAATAATGCGCGAGACAAAAGGGAAAGCAAACCCGCAAATGGTTAACGACACATTACGAGAAAAACTGGATGCCCTGAAAAAATAACTGAATTTTATTAAAAAATATTGGAGACATAAATTGTCATTCAAAAGCGGCTTAAAAAAATTTTTCGGTGTAAAAACTGAAGAAGAGATTCGTCAACCGAAAACAACAAAAGAAAAAACCAGGGAGTTTTTTGAATCACTGTTGTTTGCCGGCATTGCGGCATTTTTCATTATTACGTTCATAGTACAGAACACCAGAATACCTACCGGTTCCATGGAAGACACTATTCTTGTTGGCGATTTTGTACTTGTAAATAAATTTATATACGGCGCCGGATCTCCCAAGTATCTTCCGTTTACGCAGATTGAAATACCACACTTCAGGTTACCCGCTCTCCGCGATCCTCACAGGAAAGATATAGTGGTATTCGAGTTCCCGGGTATGAGAGACCAGGTTAAAGCTGATGAGCTCGGTGTTAATTATGTTAAAAGATGCATCGGTGTTCCAGGCGATACAATACAAGTTATAAATAAAGTGGTATATGTAAACCATAAACAATTCTGGATTCCGCCGCATATAAAATATCTAGACGCGTTTGCAAAGCCGAAAGAAATGATTGAGCCCCGCATATTTCCGAAAGGAATGCCGTGGAATGAAGATAATTACGGACCGTTGATTGTTCCTAAAAAAGGTTATACCATTCCGCTAAACACAAATAACGTTGAGCAATGGGCAATAACAATCGACAGAGAATACGGAAGAAAAGTTGTGGCAGTACAGGATAACGTTGTAACAATTGAAGGAAAGCCCGTCTCTTCTTATACTTTTAAAAAATATTACTATTTTATGATGGGAGACAACAGAGACGACAGCCTTGACAGCCGTTTCTGGGGTTTTGTTCCTAGGGACAACGTTGAAGGCGAAGCGTTTATAACTTTATTTTCTTGGGACAGAGATATTCCGTTTACCGATTTTTTCAGGCTAATCGGTTCAATACGCCCGGAAAGGGTTGTTAAATTATTACATTAATATTTAACCCGGAATAATTTATTATAAAGGGCGGGAAATAATCCTGCCCTTTTTTCTTACAAACAAATTTAAAAGTCTATGAATATTTTAGACATCAACTACGAAAAATATTTTCTTGCTAACGGATTGGAAGTAATTCTTTATAAAGATACTTCTCTTCCGCTGGTAGCGGCAAATATCTGGTATAAAGCCGGTTCGGCTAACGAGCAAAAAGGTAAAACCGGCATTGCTCATTTGTTTGAACACATGATGTTCCAGGGCAGCAAAAATGTTCCGAAGGAAATGCACTTTAAATATATCCAGGAAGCCGGTGGTTCGCTTAACGGCTCTACAAGCTTTGACAGGACGAATTATTACGAAAAGGTTCCTTCTAACTTTCTTGAATTAATCCTTTGGCTTGAGTCTGACAGGATGGGTTTCTGGCTGCCCGCGCTTACGCAGGAAAAATTGGATAACCAGAAAGACGTAGTTAAAAATGAAAGACTTGAAAGATATGATAATCAGCCATACGGATTAGCGTGGGAAATACTGCTGAAAAATTTATTCGCCGATTCACATCCGTACAGCTGGCCTACAATCGGTTCGCTTGAAGATATAACCGGTTTTACAATTGAAGATGTTACCGGATTCTTTAATAAATTTTACTCGCCTTCTAATGCATGCCTTGTAATTGCGGGCGATTTTGACAACGGCGAAACCAAAGCTCTTGTAGAAAAATATTTCGGCTCAATTCCCGGCAACAAACTTGAAAACAACATTCTTCAAACAAACGATGCGTCACTTAACGAAAATAAACTTATTGTTCATAAAGATAACGTGCAGTTGGAAAGGCTTTATTTAGCGTGGCATTCCGATAAAGCTTACGGTGAGTATGATACCGACCTGGATATTTTTTCTGATATATTGTCCGGCTCAAAAAATTCCCGTTTGTACAAAAGCCTCGTATTCGAAAAAGAAGTTGCGCAGGATGTTATGGCGTACCAATTTTCCGGCAAACTTACCGGCTTTTTTATGCTTGCCGCTACCGCAAAACCAGGTGTTGAGTTAAAGTATCTGAAGAATGAAATATTAAATGAAATTGAGAAGGTAAGAAAAGAAGGAGTATCGGGCGAAGAACTTACAAAATCCAAGAACGGAGTAAAGTCTAGCTTTATTTATTCATTGCAAAATATTGATTCCATTGCAGACCAGATAAACAGTTACAATTTTTACCTCGGCGAACCTAATTCCTTCAGCACCGATTTGAAGAGATATGAAGATGTTTCAAACGAAGGAATTATAAAAAGCACAAACACATACTTAACCAAACCGTTTGTAGAATTGCATATTATTCCAAACAATTAAAAACCGGTATAACATGACTACGATTAAACGAGAAATAAAACCGCTTCCTAAAGATGAAATTAATTTTACGCTTCCGGCCATCGAACAATTTACTCTTTCAAACGGGTTAAAAGTATTTTTTATTCAAAAACAAAAATTGCCCATTATCCAGTTAAGCCTTGTATTTGATGCGGGGAGCAAATACGATCCGGCGGGTAAAAAAGGGCTGGCAAATCTTTTTGCGATGCTTGTAGATGAAGGCGCCGGCGAATTTGATTCGCTGCAGCTTAGCGATGAATTTGATATGCTCGGAACACATTTTAACGTAAGCACCACAGAAGATAATATTTATTTCTCGCTTCAATCGCTAACTGAAAACTTCAAACGATCTGCGGAATTATTTGCAAAAGTTTTAACCGCTCCTCATTTAAACGAAAAAGATTTTGAGAGAGAAAGAAGAAAAATAATAACCAGGCTTCTCCAACTTAAAGATGAGCCTGATGAAATTGCCGACCTGGTTTTTAGTAAACGGGTTTTAGGTGAAGCAAATCCTTACGCTTACCCTGTCAGCGGTTATGAAAAAGATATTACATCAACAAGTATTGATGACGTTAGAACTTTTTATAAGAATTTTATTCATCCGGACAACGGTTCGATAATCGCAGTAGGGGATATATCGAAAGGCTCACTTGAAGTGCAGCTCAATTCTCTTTTAGCAGGCTGGGAACCTAAATCTCCTTACCAGGTTGAGCACAAGATTATCTACAATAAAAAGTTTAAACTTTTTATTGTAGATAAGAAAGACGCGGTTCAAAGCGAAATAAGAGCCGGGCACACTGCCGCTAGAAGGAATGAAACCGATTATTATTCTAAAACTCTTGTAAACATGATATTGGGCGGACAGTTTACAAGCCGGATAAATTTAAACCTTCGCGAAAAAAACGGATTTACTTACGGCGCAACTTCAAGATTCAGTTATCTGAAAGACGACGCATTTTTTTCGGTTTCAACATCGGTTAATACCGAGAATACTCTGCCGGCGCTTAAAGAAATTATTAACGAGCTAAACGGAATACGCGCAGGAATTTCGGAAGAAGAAATAGAATTCGCGAAATCCTCTTTAATAAGAAAATTTCCATCCAATTTTGAAACTTACAGACAGA
>DAIERC010000395.1 GCA_027347125.1 Ignavibacteriales bacterium | reverse complement strand
ATCGGCACATAATTTACATTACCTGAAAGTTCTTCTTCACAGTTGACATAATCTTTCATTGAGCCGTCTTTATAGACAAGCGCTACATGGTACCATCCGTTGACCGGGTGGATAATTTTTTGAGAATATAATGTACGCGATGATGTATCTGATTTAATAAAGGTATCCAGGAACCAGCTATTATTATTTGCTAACCGCAGCTCGATTAAAATTCTTTTGTCCTTTGATTCTTGAACATGCACAAAGCGTTGTTCTTTATTTGCCTGTGATGAGGAAGAATCCGGTTTGAATATCACTTCGATAGTAAATTCTTTCGCTCCGGAAAGAGGGTTCGAGTCAACTATAAGCCCATCATTAAGCCCGTTGAACAATACCGATTTGTTTTTGTTGTCTGAAATTACTTTGGGGTAGCCTATTTTTTCTGTTGCGTGCCCGTTTATAGAGGTAACATTATTTATGTGCCATGTAATAACTTTTAAGCTGTCTTTACTTTGCGCGTTTAAATTCATTGCGCAAATAACAAACGATACAATAATTAAAATATGATTTTTCATTATTCAATTTTATATTTATTAGAAAATAATTACAGTATTATTTCTTTAGTTTTTCATCAAGCTCGTTTAATTTTTGAGCATAGTCTTTCAAAATATTTATAGTGGTTGTATCGCTACTATAAATTGAATTAAAATTATCTACGCCTCTCATCTCATTGCCAAAACCCCACTGGTAATGTTCATTTTGAGGAGCGCCCTCGCCTGCCCAAAACCAGAAATTTGCGCCCGTAATAGGCGCACCGCCGGACGCGCTGTCGCATACAAGACTTAATATTTTGTTAAAATATTTGTCTCTCATTGTTGTGGTGGCAGCCTTATTTTTGATGCCGCCATCCCTCGGTAACCCGAATTCTTCCATAACAACCGGTTTATTTAAAGTTCGTGCTAAACGAATTTGCTCATCGATATACGCAATAGCTTTTTCTAACGACAACGGGTAAGTTGAATCAGCCCGGTTTGCATCATACCATCCCCAATCCTTCGGCCATAAATGGAATGTCAAATAATCAATGTATTTGCTTTTATGAGCGTTTAGATAAATTTGCACCGAGTCAAGGCTTCCCGCCAAACCTTCACTTCCGGTAGACACCAAATGATTATGATCCAGAACATGAATAAACTGCGCAGTCGAATTAATCCAGCGGTAGTATTCGTCAAGCCATTTTAAAGACTCCGCACCATTCCCGGGGCGCGGTTCGTTTGCCAACTGCCATGACATAATTGTCGGGTCTTCATAATAGTAAAGACCATCGTACTTATTTTTCCGCGTTATAATATTGTAAATATTGTGCGTGTACAATTGCTGGGCTTTTGTATTTCTATAAAAAGACGCGGAATAATTCATGAAGTGGTTATAATCGATTGAAGGATCAACAGAAGTGCTGTCGCCCGCCCAGGTGTTGTATTGCGACATTCCGCCGGACCACTTCCATGTGTTGGTTAAAAATATTACCGCGTACATATTTTTTTTCCATTTCGGATAGCAAGAAGTCAAGGCCGTCAAGTAAATCGTTATTATAATCATCCGGTTTTTTAATAATGCCTGGCGATAACGCCATCCCAATATATGACTGTTCCGAAGCCCCTATTATTCTTAGGTTTGTAATGCCCATCGATTGAAGGAAGTCCAGTTCCCTAATTAACCGGGGCCTGTCGCCAATAGAACCTGAAGCGCCCAAATAAACCGCATACCAGAGGTTGGCTCCTTCAAAGTAGTATGGTTGCCCGTTTAATTCAAATTGAGTTCCATTTACTTTTATAAAAGCAGGCTTCTCCATTAATGAAAAAGTTGAACATGCGTTGAATGAAAGCGAGGTAAAGATAAAAAGGAAAATCGCGGCACTTATTTTTATTATTATGTTCGGTGGGAGATTATGATATTTACACTTCATGCAGAATCATTTTCACAATGAATTAAATAAGATTTGACAGTTAAGGTTAAACGATCAAGAAATAATTCGTCACGGCAAATGCTTAAATAATATTTTAATTTTACAGAAGTTATTTTGTTTATAATTAAAGTATCACTCTTTCCTTAATTCATCAAAAGCCTGGTCAACTGTTTCGCATACCGGAAGCACGCGGTCTAATTGTGTAATCCTTATCAGTGCATAAACTTTTTCCGACGGAGCAACTAGCCTTATCTTCCCGCCGGATGTTTGAAGAATTCTGTTTGCAACAAGAATGGCGCTTAGCCCGGAGCTATCGCATGATTCAACTTCACTTAAATCTATTATAAGTTTATTAATCCCTTCAACTTTAAGAAGAAGCGTAAACTCTCCTTTTACAAGTCCCGAAATATTGGTATCCAGTCTTCTTTCGTTTAATTTAAATACCGTTATATCGTTAACCCGCTTAGTCTCAAAATTCATGTTATACCTTTAAAACATTTGTAAGCAATTTAAGAAATTTTTATAAAATATCTCAGGATTATCTTTGGAATCGGAAACCTGAAGGTTATAATATTTATCGGAGTTATTCTTTTTTATTCCAATTCTGAACGGCGCATTAACAAGGTTTGCTACAAAGCTGTAGAATAGGTTATTAGGGCGGTTCAAATCAATAACCAGGTCGAACTCCATGCCGGATAATTTTTCGCGCAACAATCTAGAAGGAAGATTAACTCTTGTTAAATCTTCCGGACTGTATCCCATAATATTATGATGAAACTTTTGCGGAAGGAGCCCTATCCGGAAGTCCTTGGTAAAAGCTGTTATTGCTTTGCCTCTTTTTTCTAACTCTTGAAATACCTCAACACTTAGCTTAAAATCGTTTTCGTCATCCGGCATTAATAAAAATACCGATCTTGAATCTTTAAACAAATCTTTAAATGAACGCGGCTCATTTTGTTTTTTCTTTAGAGTGTTTGCTATAATATAACCCGCAATTATTTTTTTAACCGAATCATACATATTAACCGGCCTCATTAAGCATATTAATAAACTCTTCTTCCGTTATAATTTTTATTCCCAGGCTTTTCGCTTTATCAAGCTTTGAACCGGCGTTTTCACCGGCAATAACAAAATCTGTTTTCTTGCTAACGCTCGAAACTACTTTGCCTCCCAGCGCCAAAATTTTTTCACCGGCATCCTCTCTTGAAAAGCCAGAAAGTGTTCCCGTAAGGACGAATGATTTACTTGTAAAAAGATTTTCCTTTATAATTTCCTTTTGTGAAGAAAAGTTTAAACCGTGTTTCTTCAGTCTATCGATTATTTTTATGTTGGCTTCGCTGGCAAAGAATTTTTTAACGCTTCCGCTTATGCTTGGCCCTATTTCGTGAATTTCCGAAATTTCTTCTTCCGAAGCATTTATCATCGCATCAATGGAATTAAAATGGGTGGCCAATTTTCGCGCCGCGCCCGCTCCCACATATCTGATTCCAAGAGCGAACAACACTTTGGCAAACGGTTGATTTTTACTTTCTTCAATTGCGCTAAGAAGATTATCCACGCTCTTTTCTCCAAGGCGTTCGATCGCAATAAGTTCTTCACGTTTGTTTTTTAAATCATATATATCGGCGTAAGTATGAAGGAATTTTTTATCAACAAAAAGCTCAATTAAAGCTTCGCCCAATCCTTCAATATCCATGGCACCTCTTGCCGCAAAGTGCTCAAGCCTTCCCTTTATCTGATCGGGGCATTCGGTGTTTTCACAATAGTAAGCAACTTCGCCCTCTGGCTTGAAAAGAGAAGTACCGCAGGCCGGACAAACCTCCGGAGGTTTTGTCGGCTTGCTGCCCGGTTTCCTTTCGCTTAAAACAACGGCAACAACCTTGGGTATTACTTCACCTCCTTTTTCAATTACTACCCTGTCGCCTTCTCTTATATCTTTCCTGGTAATTTCGTCAAAGTTATGAAGTGTAGCCCTGCTTATTGTAGAGCCGGATAAAAATACCGGCGTAAGTTCCGCAACCGGCGTAACGGTGCCGGTGCGCCCAACCTGCCAGGTAATTTTATTTATGGTGGTAAATTCCTGTTTAGCTTTAAACTTAAACGCAACCGCCCAGCGGGGAGATTTGGCAATACTGCCGAGTATTTTTTGTTGCCGTACGGAATTTACTTTTATAACCGCCCCGTCAATTTCATATTCAAGCGAATCTCTTTTTTCTTCAAGTTCTCTGCAAGCCATAAGAACTTCATCTATTGTCTTGCATAATTTGAATTCCCGGTTAACGTTAAACCCCATTTTTTTTAGCAGCTGAAGATTATCATACTGCGATTCAAATTCTTCATCAACGCTAATAAGCTGATAAAGGAAAGCATTCAACGGGCGTCTTGCCACAAGCTGTGGATCTTGAAGCTTCAGTGTTCCCGCAGACGAGTTTCGCGGGTTTGCAAAAAGCTTTTCGCCCTTCTCTTCGCGTTCTTTATTTAACTTACGAAAATCATTTATCTTCATAAATATTTCGCCGCGCACTTCTATGTCGGATAAAGAATTTTTTATCGATTTGTTTTCTTTAATTTTTAGCGGCACTGAGCGAATTGTTTTTACGTTGGCGGTTATCTCTTCTCCAACAGTTCCGTCGCCCCTTGTAGCCGCGGTTTGAAGATACCCGTTTACATAATGCAAACTTACGGAAGCTCCGTCAATTTTAGGCTCAACAACATATTCAATTTTTTCTCCTTCGGGCAGTGCGCTTCTTACTCTCCGGTCAAAATCGAACAGTTCCTCTTCGTTGTATGTATTTGCAAGACTAAGCATAGGAACCTTGTGTTCCACTTGCTTAAAATCTTTCGTAAGGTCTTTTCCAACACGCTGAGTCGGTGAGTCGGGAGTAATTAATTGCGGATTTTCGGCTTCCAGTTTTTCAAGTTCTTTAATAAGCGCATCATATTCCTGGTCGCTAATTACGGGTTCGGCAAGAACATAATATTTATAATCATGCTCTCGTATTATCTCCCGCAACTCTTCTATGCGCTTTTCAACTTTGCCTGGCATTTATTAGTTACCGAAGTTTGGTGGAGTTGTTAAATATTTCAATCCGGTGCTGTCAACCGAAATATATTTTACTTCTTTTTTCTTACCGGAAAATTCCAGCGGTTTGTTGTTAAGAGCAAAATGAGTTACTGCCGAATTGCCAACAACAATTATGTAATTTTTTTTAGCTTTAATTTCTTTCTTTGAATGCGGAAACAATGTAAATTCTTCAACTTTTGAATTATCCAAGAGTATTTTTACCCACGAGGTATCCAGCGCATCAATCTCCAGGGTAAGACTATCGGCTGGCATTACTGCTGTTGCGGTTGAATCCGGCACAACGGCTTTAGGTGCTTCATCTACATAACGTTCTTGGCTGCTTTGTTTTACTTCATCATAAGGTTTTTCGGAAACAATTATATCGGTACTGCTCCTTATAAACGCAAAATAAATTACGACCAAAACAACCACGGCACCGGCAGCACTATAAATTATTAATTTTTGTTTTTTCTTTTTAAGAGATGTTTCGGATACTTCCGGGCTTTCGTAGCCTGTATCGGCAGCGTTAAACGACGGCCTGCTTTCGGTTTTTACAGCGGAGATTTCTTTTTCTTGTTTTTGCTTTTTTATTTGAACCTCTTCCGGTGTATCACCTTTCTCGTCATACTCTTTACCTCTTTTAGCGGCTTCATATTTTTTTA
>DAIERC010000357.1 GCA_027347125.1 Ignavibacteriales bacterium | reverse complement strand
GTTTATTTGTCTTCCGCTTTCGTTTATTTTTTTTTCAATATACTGAAAACGATTTACAAATTTAGTGTTGGCTCTTCTTAGTGCGTTTTCAGGGTTTATGCCTAAAAACCTGGAGTAATTTGTTAAAGCGAAAAATACATCACCTATTTCATCTTCAAGTTCATTGATGGTTTCATGTTTTTCCGAGTGATGCATTTCTTCAATTTCTTCGATCACTTTTTTCCAGACGTCTTCTTTCTTATCCCAATCAAACCCTACTTTGGAGGCCTTTTCCTGCAGTCTGTATGCTTTTAACAGGGAAGGCAGTTTATCCGGTACACCGTCCAGCAAAGAATTTCTTCCCTCGGTTAGTTTTATAGACTCCCAATTTTTTGTAACCTCTTTTGCATTTGCAACCTCAACCTCGCCGAAAACATGCGGATGACGTCTAATCATTTTTTCTTTTATCATTTCCAAAACTTCATTCAAAGAAAATCTATTCTCTTCTTCAGCTATTACCGAATGAAACACTACATGGAAGATCAAATCGCCGAGTTCTTTTTTTAATTCTTCGTCGTCTTTGTTATCTATCGCGTCAACAACTTCATAAGCTTCTTCAAGCGTATTTGCTTTTATTGAATCATTAGTTTGCTCTTTATCCCACGGACATTCTTTTCTCAAAACTTTTACTATCTCTACTAATTCCTTAAATTTACTTTCGTTCATGTTCGGTTATCCTAAAATTAAGTTTTAACATATAACGGCTGCACCGGTTTTTAATCCGGTGTTACTATTTATATTGCAAAATTAAAAATACTAAAAACTATAATGCATAAAAAAGGAGTTTATATGATAGAGGACAAAATTAAAGAACTTGGATATGAATTACCGGAAGCTCCTAAACCGTTGGCTGCATATATTCCGGCGTTAGTTGTAGATAATCTTGTTTTTACTGCTGGGCAATTACCTACCGTAAAAGGGGAATTAAAAGCAAAAGGTAAAGTAGGCTCCGATGTATCAGAAGATGATGCAAGAACAGCCGCGGAAATTAGCGCGCTAAATTGTTTAAGCGTTATTAAAAGTGTTATTGGCAACCTGGATTTTATTGAGCAGGTTGTTAAGCTGACGGTATTTGTAAACAGCGCTGATGGCTTTACTGCTCAGCCAAGGGTTGCAAACGGCGCATCGGAATTACTAAGCAAAATTTTTGGTGAAAAGGGCAAGCATGTAAGAAGCGCTGTAGGAGTAAATGAATTGCCGTTAAACGCCCCTGTTGAAATTGAAATGATTGTGAAAATAGGCAAGAGTTGAAGCGAAAGACCATGCCTTAAAAATAATAAACATGAAATAGGAATGAAGAAATAAGATTTAAGATACGGTGAAATTAAAGATTAAAGCGAAACGGCATCTATTAACGATGCCGTTTCTTGTTGAAAATATTTTTACCAGATTTTTACTATTTTATTTTCAGGGTTTCGCATCGGTTCGCCTGGTTTTACGTCGAACGCTTTCCAAAATGGCGGAAAGTTACTCAACGGGCCATTTACTCTGTATTTGGGCGGTGAATGCGGATCTGTTTTTACAAGCATAGTAATATACTGTGGCCTTGAAGTGCTTCTCCATACATTTGCATAAGAAAGAAAAAATCTTTGCGCAGGCGTAAAGCCGTCAATCTTTTTACCTTCTTTAAATTCTTTTGTATGAGTAAAAGCTTCAAATGAAATATTGATTCCACCCAGGTCGGCAATGTTTTCCCCTTCGGTTAGCTTACCGTTAATATGCAAAGAATCTACCGGGATGTAAGAATCAAATTGTTCAACAATTTTCTCAGCTCGTTTATTAAAATTTTCTTCATCTGTTTTAGTCCACCAATCCTTAAGGTTGCCTGAAGCGTCGTATTGCCTGCCCTCATCATCAAAGCCGTGCGTCATTTCATGGCCGATTACCATACCGATGCCGCCATAGTTAACAGCATCATCCGCTTTAGGATCAAAGAACGGCGGTTGGAGAATGCCGGCCGGGAAAACAATTTCATTCACAAGAGGGTTGTAATAAGCGTTTACGGTTGGCGGAGTCATGCCCCATTCTGTTCTATCAACGGGTTTCCCGATTTTTGCAAGTTCTTTTTTAGAATTGAAT